>NZ_JAJAFX010000006.1:0-121855 GCF_025384845.1 Photorhabdus temperata
CAACATTGTGTGCAGGCGCTGGTGTAAAAGCAATTTCTGTGGGCTGTTCTGATAAACTTTCCGGTACTGATTGAACAGAAGGCGTAAACAGCGGCTCTGCCGGCTCTTTTGCAACTAAATCTTCAACCGGTGAGAAATCATTTAAGATCGATAAACTTTCCAGAGTAGAGAATTCTTTTTCCAGCTGCTGGTAACCCTGCTCTTGATAACGCTCACGTTGCCATGACGCAACCGCCTGTTTAACAACCTCGGTCTGAAGCGGTTCTTCCACTGGAAGCTGATTTTCCGGTTCTAGTTGATTCTGTACTATCTGAGGCTGAGTTAGAGCCTGTTCTTCGATATCCGCAGTGACACGGTAACGCTCACGCTGCTGTTCAAGAAACTGCTGACGCAACAACTCTTCCTGCTGTTTATCAGACTCAGTATCATTACAGCCATCTATCTGTTGTCTGGCCTCTTCTTCACGCTGTTGCTGTTCTGCAAGACGCTGTGAAGGAACTTTGATGCCATACAGTTCACGACGGGTTGGCAGACGGACTGGGTTAGGACGAGGCAGTTCTGGCCCGATCCCCCGTTTAATCTGAGAATTGCCTGTTATAGCCGTTGCAGAAGCTACTGTCGCAATATCTTTTGGCTCTGTTTCAGGCGTGAAAGTGGAGGTGTCACTGCTGTTCTGCCCATTGCCAGCCAGCTCAAATGTCGGAGCCGCTTCAACCGCAATCTCGGATTCAGGTTTAAAATTATATTCAGAAGGAATTTCAAACAGGTAACGAACAGGTTCGTCACTGTTTTTTTCATGTTCTTCTGCTAATGGCTGAGACCATATAGCATCATCAGATATACTGATCTGAATTTCAGGTTCAGCATAAATATCAGCCATACCAATGGTTGGGATATCAGATTGCTGTTTTTCTTCAACTTCTACTTTCACTGATTCTGGTTCATCCAGTTCAGCTTTTGCCAATTCCGCAGCCGAAGGTGCTGTAAACAACACATCATCATGATCAATATCAACCGCTGTAAATTCGGGTTCTGTTTTACCATTGGTGGAATTCTCCTGCGCAATAACCGTTTCACCAGATGGAGTATATTCTTGTTCATGACGGCTGCGATTGGTAATAAATCCTATCGCGCCAAGAATTATTGCCCCGGTTTTTTCAGCAATCGTCAACCATGACCAGCCAGTAAATAGCGTAAACCCAATTGCCCAAACACACAGTAAGGCCAGCGTCGCGCCCAATTCATTAAACCAGGGCAACATCGCACTGCTAAACAAACTGCCAATAATACCGCCAGAAGCAAAGTAATGGAGATCGTCAACATTCAGCGCAGCTAATCCACATGAAGTCAAGATGATGGCCAATGCACCAATAACGCGCAAAGCAAGCACGAAAAAATCGACATATTCTCTGTCATCATGTTGTCTGAAAGCAGTCCAGCAACCCAATATCATTAGTGGCGGGATGGCATAAGCCAGTATACCAAATGCAGAAAACAGCGTATCGGCCAACCATGCACCAACACCACCACCCAAATTATAGACCGGCTCATGCCACGCAGTCTGAGACCAACTGGGATCAGAAGGGTTAAAACTGATAAATGCGACCATCAGATAAGCCGCTAAGATAACAATGACAAGCAACACAGCTTCCAACAGCCTGCGCCCACTACTAAGTCTCTTCAACCTAATATTTTTATCTTCTGTATATTCCTGGCTCAAGAAAGGCTCTCCAGGTTTCCTGTTGATTTAACGGAACAACGCCGAGATAGCTCAGCGTTGAAACTGTATGCATAAACAGGAGTGTACCTAAGTTCTTCCAGTTTTGCACCTGTACATTTTTTTTGGCAGGATTTCAGCGAGTCTTAATGACCAAACGGTTACTCTGCTTCACTTCTTCCATCACAACATATGTGCGGGTGTCATTAACACCTGGCAGACGCAGCAAAGTTTCGCCCAGTAACTTACGATACGCTGACATATCTGGTACGCGGGTTTTCAATAAGTAATCGAAATCACCGGAAACCAAATGACATTCCTGAATCTCTTCCAATTTCTGCACAGCAGCATTGAATTGTTCAAAAACATCGGGTGCACCACGATTTAAGGTAATTTCAACAAACACCAGCAACGACGCATCCAGATAATGAGGATTCAACAATGCGGTGTAGCCAATAATAAACCCTTGACGCTCCAGGCGACGCACACGCTCCAAGCAAGGAGTCGGCGACAATCCTACCCGTTTAGACAGTTCTACGTTAGAAATTCGACCATCTTTCTGCAACTCATTGAGGATATTACGATCTATACGATCAAGATCTTTTCCCGGACGTTTTTTATTATCTATCATCTTTTGATCTCTCTTTATTTTCCTACACCCATAACATTTTCCCCTATCTCTCTTGAGTCTGAGCTGGAAAAGATGTCTTTTAAAGTTAAAGCCTCGCTCTATCAGAGTAAAGCAGCTCACAGGCCATTTTCTTCGTGCTGCACAGAGAGGATTATCCGCATATCGATTTGTCGATTTTTATGGAAACGAATTTAGCGAGGTGGATAATTATCTCTTACAGTGATGTTTTCGCAAATGCACAGCCGATTGTCAAAGTAAATGAACAAAAATCAGAACAACCTGTGGAACAAATTTTCAGTTAATCGTTTCGATAGCTTACCATTGATTAAAAATGAGCAAATAAAAGCCAAACAGTACTAAAAGAACACTTTTCTCAGGTTAAAGTCATTGCCAGTTAATATCTATCGGTAAAATCGTTAGTAACATGAGTCTTTTAGCTTTTTTTACCCTCCTATTTCTCCTACAATCGCTCGATATACGATATGCGATAAATGGAAATGAGGTATTCATGAGCACCGCCAAACACCATAAACTCATTATTCTTGGCTCCGGTCCGGCAGGCTATACGGCCGCGGTTTATGCTGCCCGGGCAAATTTAAATCCGGTTCTTATTACCGGGGTTGAAAAAGGCGGTCAGTTGACTACAACCACTGAAGTCGAAAACTGGCCCGGTGATCCTGAAGGTCTGACTGGCCCAGGGCTAATGGAACGTATGCACCAACATGCTGAAAAATTCCAGACCGAAATCATTTTTGACCATATTCAAAAAGTTGATCTGCAAAACCGTCCTTTCCGTCTTTATGGTGATGAACAAGAATATACCTGTGACGCACTGATTATCGCAACAGGCGCTTCTGCACGTTATTTGGGTCTGCCTTCCGAAGAGGCGTTCAAAGGCCGTGGTATTTCGGCCTGTGCAACCTGTGATGGCTTCTTTTATCGTAACCAGAAAGTTGCCGTTGTCGGCGGCGGTAATACCGCAGTAGAAGAGGCTTTATATCTGGCAAATATTGCAGCAGAAGTTCACCTGATTCATCGCCGTGATACATTCCGTTCAGAGAAAATCCTGATTGGCCGTCTGATGGATAAAGTTAAAAACGGCAATATCATTCTGCACACTAATCGTACTCTGGATGAAGTGCTCGGTGATGAGATGGGCGTTACGGGTGTCCGTCTGCGCGATACCAACAGCGGCACAACCGAAGAATTAGCTGTTACCGGCACATTCATTGCTATCGGCCATACTCCTAACACCGCTATCTTTGCAGGACAATTGGAGCTGGAAAATGGTTACATTAAAGTTCAGTCCGGTTTACAGGGTAACGCAACTCAAACCTCCATTCCCGGTGTATTCGCTGCCGGTGATGTAATGGACCACACCTACCGCCAGGCAATTACGTCCGCGGGTACAGGTTGCATGGCAGCCCTTGATGCAGAACGTTTTCTGGATGGACTGGCAGCGAAATAAACTCTTTTTCTTTCAAGGCGCTATTTCGGTAGCGCCTTTTCGCATGTAACATATCGGCAGGATGCTGACACGAGTCCAGCCTTTTTGATAATCAGAATTTTTCCTATGGACAAAACAAGACAGTATGAATTGGTTCGTTGGTTGAAGCAGCAAAGTGCTCCGGCCCGGCGCTGGCTCCGCCTGTCCATGCTATTTGGCTTAATCAGTGGTTTGCTGATTATCACTCAAGCCTGGTTACTGGCCTCAATCCTGCAAGCTTTAATCATGGATAATATTCCCCGCGGGCACATCATGGATAAATTCTGGATGCTGGCGGCAACCTTTGCTCTGCGGGCAATAATCAGTGCTATCCGGGAACGGATCGGTTTTATTTGTGGCAAAATCGTGCGCCAGAAAATCCGCGCTATGGTATTGGATAAACTTGAACAACTTGGCCCGGTATGGGTTAAAGGCAAACCAGCAGGTAGCTGGGCAACAATGATTCTTGAGCAAATAGACGATATGCAGGATTACTACTCTCGCTATCTGCCACAGATGTATCTCGCAGTGATGATCCCTGTTCTTATCCTGATCACCCTATTTCCTGTTAACTGGGCTGCCGGGCTGATTTTGTTTACAACGGCTCCGCTTATTCCCCTGTTTATGGCACTGGTTGGTTTAGGCGCCGCAGATGCCAACCGGCGAAACTTTGTCGCGTTGGGGCGGTTAAGCGGTAATTTCCTTGATCGTCTGCGCGGGCTGGAAACGTTGCGCCTGTTTTATCGTGGCAAAGCGGAAGTGCAACAAATCAGCGAATCCACTGAGGATTTCCGCCACAAGACAATGGAAGTTCTGAGAATGGCGTTCCTCTCTTCAGCGGTGCTGGAGTTCTTTGCTGCTGTTTCTATTGCCGTCGTTGCCGTCTATTTCGGTTTTTCCTATCTGGGTGAACTTAATTTTGGCAGTTACGGTATGGGCGTAACCCTGTTTGCCGGTTTTCTGGTCTTAATCCTCGCCCCGGAATTTTTCCAGCCACTGCGTGATCTTGGTACTTATTATCACGCCAAAGCACAGGCGATTGGCGCAGCCGAATCATTGGTGACGTTGCTAAACAGTGATGGTGAACATGCGCCTGCGAGTGGCGATAAAACGCTAAGTAGCCAAAGTTCGCTGACGATAATCGCTAATAATCTGGAAATTCTGGCTCACGATGGCAACCCGCTTGCCGGCCCTCTGAATTTTGCTATAGAGAAAAATCAACGAGTGGCATTAGTTGGACAAAGTGGAGCAGGTAAAAGCTCACTCTTGAATTTACTGTTAGGGTTCCTGCCCTACCGTGGCTCAATACAAATCAATGGCACTGAGCTGCGTGAGTTAGATCCACAAAAATGGCGCGATCAACTGAGCTGGGTTGGGCAAAATCCACACCTGCCTGAGCAAACTTTGCTTGATAATCTTCGCCTGAATCAACCGGATGCAAATCAACAACAAATCCATCAGGTGATGGAGCAGGCATACGTCACCGAATTTGTTAATGATTTACCTGATGGGCTGAATACCCTCATTGGTGATAATGCAGCACGGCTATCCGTTGGTCAGGCCCAGCGTATCGCTGTTGCCCGTGCCTTATTGAAACCTTGTCAATTATTATTACTGGATGAGCCTGCCGCCAGCCTGGATGCTCATAGTGAACAACGGGTTATGCAAACACTGAATCAGGCATCTCATCATCAGACGACCCTGTTAGTTACCCACCAATTGGAAGAAACGCTGGAATATGATCAGATCTGGGTTATGGAAAAAGGGTTAATCATTGAACAGGGAGATTACCAGACACTGAGCCAATCTCAGGGAGCATTCGCCCGTCTGTTATCCCATCGGAGTGAGGAGCTTTAGTTATGCGGGTATTGCTTCCTTTTCTGGCGCTCTATCGCCGCCACTGGTTTCTTATCAGTTTAGGTATGGTTCTGGCAATTGTTACGCTACTCGCCAGCATAGGCTTACTGACGCTGTCTGGTTGGTTCCTTGCCGGCACCGCGCTGGCAGGTTTTGCCGGACTTAATACATTCAACTATATGCTACCGGCCGCAGGTGTCCGTGGCGCCGCTATTCTTCGTACTGCCGGGCGCTATGCTGAACGGCTGGTCAGCCATGATGCAACTTTTCGTGTACTGGCGCATTTGCGGGTATTTGCCTTTCAGAAAATTTTGCCACTTTCGCCGGGAGGAATCGCCCGTTTTCGCCAGGGTGAATTACTCAACCGGCTAGTTGCTGATGTTGAAACGTTGGACCACCTCTATTTACGGGTAATTTCACCGATATTCGCAGCCGTTGTCGTTATCATCGTCCTCACTTTCGGCCTCGGTTTTCTGGATCTCACATTGGCCTATACCCTTGGCAGTATTATGCTGACTCTGCTGATCCTGCTGCCATTTGTATTTTATCACGCAGGTAAACCCATTGGCCGCGATCTGACCATGCTGCGTAGTCAATACCGCACCCAACTCACGGCGACATTGCAGGGACAAGCCGAATTGATGGTATTCGGTGCTCTTGGCCGCTTCCGAAAGTCGATGGCGGATGTTGAATCACGTTGGCTAAAGCGTCAGCAACAGCAAGCTAATCTGACCGGTTTGTCACAAGCAATCATGATTTTTGCCACCGGTATGACCGTCACATTAATCCTGTGGATAGCCGCTAATGGTGTGGGAGGGAACAGTCAACCAGGTGCCTTGATTGCACTGTTTGTCTTCTGCTCGCTTGCCGCTTTTGAAACCCTGGGTCCGGTCGCTGTTGCATTCCAACATCTGGGACAAGTCATTACCTCTGCAACCCACGTTTCCCAATTGATGCAACAAGAACCAGAAGTGACTTTCCCGGCGTCAGGGCCGGAAAGTTCAGAGCAAGCCTGTATTAATATCGAGAATCTCAGTTTCACTTACCCTGGTCAGCCATTACCTGTCCTGAAAAATATTTCTCTCTGTTTAAAAGCAGGAGAACATATCGCTCTGTTAGGAAAAACAGGTTGTGGTAAATCTACGTTGCTACAGTTACTAACCCGTGCCTGGAATGCTGATGCAGGCTCTATCTGTCTAAACCAGCATCCCATTACTGCTTATGACGAACCCGCTCTGCGCAGTATGATATCGGTTGTTCCACAACGTGTTCATGTATTCAGCCATACGTTGCGTGAAAATTTATTACTGGCAAAACCAAACGCCATCGATAATGAGCTGGAAACTGTGTTGAAACAGGTAGGTTTAAGCAATCTGCTAGAAACAGATGAGGGGCTGAACGGCTGGATGGGCGAAGGTGGTCGTCAGTTATCAGGCGGTGAACAGCGCCGTCTGGGCATTGCCAGAGCGTTACTGCGCTCTGCGCCACTCATGTTACTGGATGAACCAACGGAAGGGCTTGATGCGGATACTGAACAGCAAATTCTGTCCCTGCTGCGCCAGCATTGCCAGCATAAGACATTGATTATTGTTACCCACCGTCTGTACAGTCTTGACCATATGGACCGTATTTATGTCATGGATGGCGGCGCCATTATTGAACAAGGGCAGCATAATGAGTTACTGGCTCGACAAGGCTTCTATTATCAGTTTTATCAGCGGCAATATCAGATTCGCCTGAATCGGAGCTGTAATACACCATGCCAATAATTCAACTGGATAATGATTCATATGACTTCCCTCACCCAGCAGAGGCATTAATGGAGCCGAACGGCCTGCTGGCAGTGGGCGGAGATTTATCCCCTGAACGGTTGAGCGCAGCTTATCATCACGGAATCTTCCCCTGGTTTTTACCAAGTGAAATACCGCTTTGGTGGTCGCCTGATCCACGTGCGATAATCATGCCGGGTGAATTGCATACTGGCCGGACATTACGCCGGTTTCTGCGCAATCATCCATACCGCATTACGGTGAATCACGCTTTTGAACAAGTGATTCATTACTGCGCTCAACGGCAGGAAGGAACCTGGATAAGCAGGGATATCCAACAAGGTTATCAGGAGTTACACCAGACAGGAAAGGCGCATTCGGTAGAAGTCTGGTATGGTGAACATATTGTCGGCGGCCTGTATGGCGTCAGCGTTGGCACTTTATTTTGCGGTGAATCTATGTTCAGCCGAATGGAGAATGCATCCAAATGCGCTTTCGTTGTTTTCTATCACCATTTTCTGCGATACGGTGGGGAACTGCTTGATTGCCAGGTGCTAAATCATCACACTGCTTCACTGGGAGCAAAGGAAATCTCCAGGGAAGAATTTATTCAGTATCTTTATCAATTCAGAAACCAGTCATTAAAACCTGGCTGCTGGTTGCAACAAGTACTGGAATTATAATCAACATTTTACCAACCAATGTTGATTATGGCGGGAATGCAACCATGAATTATTTGCAAATATAGTGGTTTAAAAGACAACATTCCTTTACATAATGAGGGTTTTTCGGCATTATCTTGCCGGTTAAAAACGATGGTTATTAAACTTAGAGGATTAGATGGCCAAAGAAGACAATATTGAAATGCAAGGTACCGTGCTGGACACGCTGCCAAATACTATGTTCCGCGTTGAATTAGAAAACGGGCACGTAGTCACTGCTCACATCTCCGGTAAAATGCGTAAAAATTACATCCGCATCCTGACAGGCGACAAGGTTACAGTTGAGCTGACCCCATATGACCTGAGCAAAGGCCGTATCGTCTTCCGTAGCCGCTGATTCATTACCGTTTCAGGTATTACACCACAGGTAATAGCAACTTTGTATTCACCTGTGGTGTGACCCTATATCAGTGCACTACGTCTTCCGGTTTCTGCTTATAAGCGTTGCTGAAATCGTAAGTCAGTGCCCGTTTTGCCTTATCCAGATCAATACGAACCGAGCCACCGTGAACTAATGAACCGAACAATAGTTCATTGGCCAACGGTTTCTTCAGACTATCCTGAATAACCCGGGCCATTGGGCGAGCGCCCATCGCTTTATCATAGCCTTTATCACATAACCATTGACGGGCATCCGCACTGACCTCCAGTGAAACGCCTTTTTCATCCAATTGTGCTTGCAATGCGACAATGAACTTATCGACTACCTGTTGAATCACTTCAACAGAAAGCGCATTAAACCAGATGATACCATCAAGGCGGTTACGGAATTCCGGTGTAAATATCTTCTTGATCTCTTCCATCGCATCAGAGCTGTTATCCTGCTGCTTAAATCCAATGGATGTACGCTGAGTTTCACGTACGCCAGCATTCGTGGTCATAACAACAATAACGTTACGGAAATCCGCTTTACGACCGTTGTTATCGGTCAGAGTACCGTTATCCATGACTTGCAATAACAGGTTAAATACATCCGGATGTGCTTTTTCAATCTCATCAAGCAGCAACACTGAATGAGGATGTTTAATCACCGCATCCGTGAGCAATCCTCCCTGATCAAAACCGACATATCCCGGCGGCGCGCCAATCAAGCGACTGACTGTGTGGCGCTCCATATATTCCGACATATCAAAGCGCAATAACTTGATATTCAGTGCCCTGGCAAGCTGTACAGTGACTTCTGTTTTACCCACCCCTGTCGGGCCGGCAAGCAAGAAAGAACCCACCGGTTTATTATCCTGCCCTAATCCCGCACGACTCATCTTGATTGCTTCGGTTAATGCTGCAATCGCTGTATCCTGACCAAATACCAGCATCTTCAGCCGGTCATCCAGCGTCTTCAATACATCCTTATCACTGGCCGAAACTGTTTTTTCAGGAATACGGGCAATACGAGCAACGATAAATTCAATATCCGACACATTGATCGTTTTCTTACGCCGGCTGACCGGCACCAGACGAGTACGCGCTCCCGCTTCGTCAATAACATCAATGGCCTTATCTGGTAAGTGACGATCAGTAATATATTTCACTGATAAATCAACCGCAGCGCGGATAGCTTTCGTGGTATAGCGTACATCATGGTGCGCCTCATATTTTGGCCGCAACCCTTTAATAATCTGTACTGTCTCTTCCGGTGAAGGCTCAACAATATCAATCTTCTGAAAACGACGCGCCAGCGCCCGGTCTTTTTCAAAAATATTACTGAATTCATGATATGTCGTAGAGCCAATCACTCTGATACGCCCACTGGATAACAGAGGTTTGATCAGATTAGCCGCATCGACCTGCCCCCCAGACGCCGCACCCGCACCGATAATGGTATGGATTTCATCGATGAATAGAATACTTTTTCTATCCTGCTCAAGGCTTTTTAACAAAGCCTTGAAGCGTTTCTCAAAATCACCACGATATTTAGTTCCTGCCAGCAATGAACCAATATCCAGTGAATAAATCGTACAATTAGCCATCACTTCCGGTACATCTTTTTGTACAATCCGCCATGCCAATCCTTCTGCAATAGCTGTTTTACCTACCCCCGATTCCCCCACCAATAGTGGGTTATTTTTCCGGCGACGGCACAGTACCTGAATCGTTCTTTCCAGCTCATCCTGGCGGCCAATCAATGGATCAATCTGCCCTCTTTGAGCAAGTTGGTTAAGATTAGTGGTAAAATTCTCCAACCGATCTTCACCAGCAGGCTGTTCTTCCGCAGATTGAGCGCCTATCCCCTGATGATCCGATTCACTGTCTTCTTTCTGCGTTCCATGAGAAATGAAATTAACCACATCCAAACGACTGACATCATGTTTACGCAGCAAATAAGCAGCCTGAGACTCCTGTTCGCTGAAGATAGCCACCAGCACATTAGCACCGGAAACTTCTGAGCGCCCAGAAGACTGAACATGAAATACCGCGCGCTGAAGAACACGTTGGAAGCTCAAGGTTGGCTGAGTCTCCCGCTCATCATTCTCAGGCAGCAACGGTGTTGTTTGTGAAATAAAATTCTCCAGCTCTTTACGCAATTGAGCCAGATCAACCTTACACGCTTCCAATGCTTCACGCGCTGATGAATTGCTTAACAACGCCAGCAATAGGTGCTCCACGGTCATAAACTCGTGTCTGTTATCCCGCGCTTTAGCAAAGGCAATATTAAGACTAAGTTCAAGCTCTTGATTGAGCATAGGCACCTCCCCCTAAAATCAGTATACCTGGTCAGATTTTTTCCAGCGTACAAAGTAATGGATGCCCGTGCTCCCTGGCATACATATTTACCTGAGCCGCTTTAGTTTCTGCCACCTCTGCGGTATAAACCCCACAAATAGCTTTACCCTGATAATGGACATCCAACATTAATTGCGTTGCCCGTTCAACATCATAAGAAAAGAACTTTCGTAATACGTCAACTACAAACTCCATCGGAGTGTAATCATCATTGTTAAGAATGACCTGATACATTGATGGCGGTTGCAATTTTTGCTGTTGCTCATCCTTAACCAATTCCTTACTTTTCAAACTGTTATGATAATCGCTCATTGTTTTTCCAACAGGATTAATCGCTAATACCAGCCACTGCCAGCAAATAAATTACGTTCCCATTTATCTTATCATTATCTGGGCAACTCCGTTTACCACAGGTTATTCCCCTATAAAAACCCGGTATAAAAGTGAATGAACGAAACTCATATCGTTATCTATATCAAACTTTAGTCATTCAAAACAACCAGACATTTGTTCTGTGCTTGACGAGAATTTGATTTTTACTACAGTATGTTTTGTGAACAAACATAGATAATGTAACTGGTTACATGTGATTGTTTACGAATGTTATATTAACGATTCATCTCAACCGAAATGATTAAACGAGGGATGTAAAAGTATGGAGACAGGTACTGTTAAGTGGTTCAATAATGCTAAGGGCTTTGGGTTTATTTGTCCGGCAAGCGGCGGAGAAGATATATTCGCTCATTACTCAACCATTCAGATGGACGGTTACCGGACACTGAAAGCAGGCCAGAAGGTGCATTTCAGTATTCACCAAGGCCCAAAGGGAAATCATGCCAGCATTATTGTTCCCCTTGAAAACGAATCCAAAGGCCAGATAACCTGACCTATGGGTAATATGACCAGGTGTTACTTTTACACCCCGCCGGCAATTTTGCCTGCGGGGTGACATAACTTCCACTTATTCTCTTGCCAGAGCGTCTATCGGATCAAGGCGGGCAGCATTACGGGCCGGCAAAAACCCAAATATCACTCCAATTGCGGTAGAACAGGCGAAAGCACTCAGTAAAGCCACTGGCTGGAAAACAAAACTCCAGCCTGGCAGTGCCAGTTGCGCAATAAATGCAATCGTATAAGACAGTGCTATTCCCAAAATACCGCCAACCAAACAAACCAAAATAGCTTCTATCAGAAACTGCTGCATAACATCACTGGTTCTGGCCCCTACGGCCATACGGATGCCAATCTCTCTCGTGCGTTCGGTGACCGAAACCAACATAATATTCATGACCCCGATACCACCAACGATCAGTGAGATTACTGCTACCATTGTCAAAAACAGCTGTAGAGTACGGGTCGTTTTTTCCACCGTTTTTATCAGCATATCCGTGTTATAGGTGAAAATATCCTTTTTCCCATGGAGTAAAGTCAGCAATCGAACAATCTTCTGTTCTGCTTCCTTAGAGTTATGACCATCTTTGATTCTGACAGTAATTGAATCCAGATAATTCCGGTTTAGCAGGCGACTGGTCATCGTGCTATAAGGTAACCAGACATGCAATGAACTATCACTGCCTAATGCCGATTTTCTTTCAGCTATCACCCCGACAATAGTGGCAGGCATATTACCCATCAGAATCACTTCCCCAATCACATTTTTTTGGTGAGGAAATAATTTACGCTGGGTATTTTTATCAATGACCACAACTTGCCCCTGACGGCGTACCATATCCGATGTAAAACCCATTCCCTGAGCAAAACGCAGAGCATAAACCTGAAAATATTCATCACCAATACCGGAGACTCTCGCAGCAACATCAATGTTCCCTTTACGAAGGCGCGCCCCTCCCTCAATATCTGGTGAAACTGCCAGAATATAAGGTTGTGCTCTGATAGCGTTTACATCCGCGATTTTCAGCGCTTGCTTACTGGCCGGATCGTCGCTGCCAAAATCTTCTCCCGGATAAACACTAATGGTATTGGTTGCAATCTCTTTAATATCGGATAACACCAATGCCTTGGCGGCATCGCCAATAACCAAAATAGTCACTACAGACGCGATACCAATAATAATCCCTAACATCGTCAACAAGGTCCGCATCTTATTGACGACCATTGCCCGCCATGCCATCAATAAAGCTTCATTAAACCGGCCAAAAATCTGACGTATTGATGATATTTTTGCTGTTATCGGTGGGGCTTCCGTCACGGTTTTACTCAGTTGCGAGCCAGAATCATTCATAATGTGACCGTCTTTGATCTCAATAATCCGCTGTGCCTGCACCGCGATTTTCGGATCATGCGTGACAATAATAACGGTATGCCCCTGTTCACACAGCTGTTTGAGGATAGCCATCACCTCTTCACCAGAATGGCTATCCAGCGCCCCCGTTGGCTCATCAGCCAAAATAACCTGACCACCATTCATCAACGCCCTGGCGATACTGACCCTCTGCTGTTGTCCACCAGAGAGCTGCCCCGGCCGATAGTTGACTCTCTTGTCAAGCCCCAGACGACCAAGCAACTCTATTGCTCTCTGTCTGCGTACAGTTTTAGCCGCCCCGGCGTAAATAGCAGGAATTTCTACATTCTGTTCAGCAGTCAAATGGGTCAGCAAATGATAACGCTGAAAAATAAACCCAAAATGCTCCCGTCTCAGTGCCGCCAGTTCATCATTATTCAGTTCAGCAACATTCTGCCCCGCGACCCGGTATTCACCACGACTGGGTTTATCAAGACAGCCAAGGATATTCATCAGTGTCGATTTGCCAGACCCGGAAGCACCGATAATCGCAACCATCTCACCGGAGTGAATAGACAAGGTGACATCATCAAGTACTTTTATCTGTTGCTCGCCAGCGGAATAGCTGCGTTCTATGCCTCTCAGCTCAAGTAATGCATTCATTACTCATCCCCTGTTTCACCACGACCGGTAATCACCTGCTCATGTTCTTTCAGACCGGACAAAATCTGTACATTCACATCATTGCGTACACCAATAGCCACTTCCTGTTTCTCTTCTTTCCCCCCCTTCAGAATATCCACCTCATAGCGGGTTGGGGTAATCTGTTTACCCAGAGCAGAAAGCGGGATCATTAACACGCCACGATGGGAATCGAGCTGGACTTTTACTTGAGCCGTCATTTGTAAACGCAAAAGTTGCTTAGGGTTAGGCACCTCAAAACGGGCATAAAAGAAAATTGCATCATTAATCTTTTCTGGCGTTGGCAAGATATCTTTCAACACACCAGTGAAATTTTTATCAGGTGCGCCTAATACGGTAAAAGAGGCTTTCTGACCGGGTTTCAGGCCAATAACATCCGCCTCTGAAACTTCTGCTTTTACCAGCATCGTGCCAAGATCAGCCAATGTCAGAATAGTCGGTGCTTCCTGTGCGGCGATGACCGTTTGCCCCTGAAGTGTTTTAATATTGACAACAATGCCATCCATTGGCGCGGTAATACGAGTGTATTGCAAATTAGCCCGGGCTGTATCAAGGCTGGCCTGATTTTTACTGATTTGCGCCAGTAAAATTTCTACCCTCGCTTTTTTCACTTCAACATCCGTTTTAACCTGATCCAATTCCTGGTGAGAAACTGCCTGCACTTTTGCCAGATTATTCTGACGTTGTAATGTAAGCTGCGCCAGTTTCAATTGTGCCCTAGCCTCCATCAGATTAGCGCTCAATTCTTTAATCGTCGCTTCAACTTCTTTTACCTGATTTTGAGCAGGCTTAGGATCGATCAATGCCAATAATTGGCCTTTTGTCACCTTATCACCCACTTCAACATACAAGTTCTGCAACTGACCACTGACCTGAGCTCCTACATCTACTTTTCTGACAGCATCCAGCTTCCCTGTAGCCAAGACATTTTTATCCAAATCGCCTTTAATAACGGGTACAGTCTGATATTTAACCTTTTCTGGCCCATGCAGAAAATACCCCAGAAGCAATGCGATAACTGCCACAATGGCTAACAACACCACCCATCGACGTTTCGAACGAATAAAATTCATTTAAATATCACCATCTTAAGAATTAGATAAAAGGAATGGTAAAAAAACAATGTTTCCTGTAATGCCACAAATAGCCAGAAATTTCCACTCAATTCAGAGAGATGCAGTCCTCATTTGATTTTTACACCTATTGAAAGTTCACCCACCTTAAGAATAAAAAATTCTTTGAGCAACAACCTATATAACCCTATCCTGGCTATTCTCTTAATGTAAAAAAATTGTTATCTTTATTTTTATGGTTTTATAACCAATTTTCATGCTGAACTGAGATAAAAAAACGTTAACTGTTTTAAAGGATATTAATTATGTACTCTGGACTGCTGATCATTCTTTTGCCGTTAACGCTAGGCTATCTTATCCATTTGAATAATAAAACAGTGCTAAACGCTGTTCATCGCCTCCTTAATGCAATGGTCTATGTCATTCTGTTTTTAATGGGAATAAGTTTAGCTTTACTGGAAGATTTAAGCAGTAACCTCTTCTCTATTTTCCAGTATGCCACTGTATTTTTCTTATGTATTTTCGCCGCCAATATGCTGGCATTATTCCTGCTGGAAAAACACGATCCCTGGATGAGCAACTCTCATAAACAGGAAAAACCCCCTTCCCGTTTACATATGATTTTTGAATCACTGAAATTATGTGGTGTTCTGATTTTAGGTTTTCTACTTGGGTTAACCGACTGGTCATGGCTGCATTTCGCCAATCGTGCCAGTGAAATTGCGCTGGTCGTTTTACTGTTGCTGGTAGGTATTCAATTACGTAACAGTGGCATAAACCTCAAACAGATATTGCTAAACCGCCGAGGTACAGTTATTGCGATTGTCGTTGCTGTCAGCGCACTTGCTGGTGGTGCGATTGCCGCGCTTATTCTTGGACTGCCGATCAAAACAGGTTTAGCGTTTGCTTCCGGTTATGGCTGGTATTCTCTTTCTGGCATCTTACTTTCTGACGCTTACGGACCCGTCATCGGCAGTGCCGCATTCTTTAATGACCTGGTGCGTGAACTTGCAGCAATTATGCTCATTCCCGTTCTGGTCAATCGGTATCGTTCAAGCGCAATCGGGTTAAGCGGTGCGACTTCTATGGATTTCACTCTGCCGATATTACAAAGGTGTGGTGGAGTCAGTATTGTTCCAGCAGCTATTGTTCACGGTTTCTTGTTGAGCTTACTGGCACCTTTACTGATCGCATTCTTTACTTAATCAGAATCTCAGCCACAATGGTATTTGATATTGTCGATGATAATCTGAGCACTTGATTGCTAAGAAGTCAGCAATAATTATTCATTATACAGTTGTGTTTTATTCATCTTCCGCCCTATGGAAACAGAATAAGTAAGCTTTTGTTAACGAATTGTACAAAGCGCGGATAGAATAGGTTAATCAGACATGTAATTGAAATATCAATTAATAATATTCTATGCGTAAGATATTGCATAATTATGCCAACGGGTTTAGCATCGGGATAAATCACTGACTATTCAGAATTAAAGCATGAGTATTCAATTAAAAAGCATTGATTGCTATTACGGTGCACATCAGGCACTGTTTGATATTAATCTTAAGTGTTCTTCAGGGGAAACGATGGTTTTGCTGGGGCCAAGCGGCGCAGGTAAAAGCACGTTGTTGCGGGTATTAAACCTGCTGGAAATACCGCGATCCGGCCAGTTGACTGTTGCTAATCATCAATTCGATTTTACACAAACACCAGGAATAAAGGAGATTCGTTCTCTGCGCCAGAATGTCGGTATGGTTTTTCAGCAATATAACTTATGGCCACACCTCACTGTTATGGATAACCTGATCGAGGCACCTTGTCGTGTACTCGGTTTATCCAAACCGCAAGCTCAGGAAAAGGCGGATAAGCTACTTTCCCGTTTGCGGCTGGAGGATTTTGCCGGTCGCTTTCCACAACATTTATCCGGTGGACAACAGCAGCGGGTCGCTATTGCACGGGCATTGATGATGGAACCACAAGTTTTATTATTTGATGAACCAACGGCAGCACTGGACCCGGAAATCACCGCCCAAGTGGTGAATATTATTCATGAATTGTCCGCAACAGGCATTACACAGATTATCGTTACCCATGAAGTAGAAATCGCCCGTAAAGCCGCGAGTCGTGTCGTCTATATGGAAAACGGCCGCATTATAGAACAAGGTGATATCAGCCATTTTAATCAACCACAAACCAAAGCCTTTGCTAATTATCTGTCACACTAACTATCATAGGATATAGCGATGAAAAAATTATTCCTTGCCGCCCTCCTGGGTACCGTTACTTTATCTGCAACCGCCACGGGAAAAGAGACCCTTCGTTTTGCCACCGAAGCCACTTATCCTCCGTTTGAATTCATTGATGCAAATAATAAAATTCAGGGTTTTGATATCGATCTGGCTAATGCTATCTGTGAGCAAATTAATGCGACATGTACTTTCACTAACCAATCATTTGACAGCCTGATCCCAAGTCTGAAATTCCGTCGCTTCGACGCTTTAGCAGCAGGTATTGATATCACCCCTGAACGCCAGGAACAGGTTGATTTTACTAACACTTATTACGATAACTCAGCGACATTTATCGCAGTTAAAGGCAAGGTTTCCAGCATCGCTGAACTAAAAGGTAAACAAGTGGGCATCCAGAATGGTACAACGCACCAAAAGTACCTGATGGAACAACGAAAAGAGATTAAAACCGTTCCTTATGACAGCTATCAAAATGCCATTCTGGATCTGAAAAATGGCCGTCTGGACGCCGTTTTCGGTGATACTGCCGTTGTCAACGAATGGCTGAAAAAAAATGAAAACTTAAGTACCGTAGGTAACAAAGTCACTGACAAGAATTACTTTGGTATCGGTTTAGGGATTGCGGTGCGTAAAGGCAACAAAGAGCTACAGGATAAACTGAACAAAGCACTGGCTAATATCAAACGAGATGGCACTTATGACATCATCTATAAAAAATGGTTTGATTAATAACTGAATCTCAATGAATGAATTTCAATCTCTAGCAAGCGCCGCCAACATCACCGTCGGCCTTGCCGTTTCTGCGTTAGTGCTTGGTCTGATTTTAGCAATGCTATTTGCTGCCTGGGAATCAGCGCGCTGGAAACCTTTCGCCATGCTTGGCACCTGCTGGGTTACCCTGTTCCGGGGATTGCCGGAAATTTTAGTCGTACTTTTCGTCTACTTCGGCGCATCACAACTGCTGATGACACTGGCGGATGGCTTTGATGTTTATCTTATTTTCTGGCATCCCAGAATTCAGATAGATATTCAGGATTTTTATGTCAGCCCATTCCTTTGTGGTGTCATTGCGCTTTCCCTGCTCTACTCTGCCTATGCATCCCAAACACTTCGTGGCGCGATAAAAGCCATTCCTGCCGGCCAATGGGAAGCTGGTCAGGCATTAGGTCTCGGCCGCACTGAAATATTTTTCCGCCTGATCATGCCTCAGATGTGGCGACATGCTCTGCCAGGGCTCGGTAACCAATGGCTGGTTTTACTGAAAGACACCGCATTGGTATCGCTTATCAGTGTTAATGATCTGATGCTGCAAACCAAAAGTATTGCGACACGGACTCAGGAACCCTTTACCTGGTATATGATTGTGGCGCTTATCTATCTAGCTATCACCCTGATCAGTCAGTTTATTCTGAAGAAAATTGAGATGCATACCACACGCTTTGATCGGAGTGCTTCCTGATGCTTGAGTATATTCAACAAATTCTATCAGGGCTGCAAACCAGTCTGAGTCTGACCGTTGCGGCTCTTTTTACCGCTTTCATGATGTCCGTGCTGTTCACTATGGTTCTGACCGTCAAATTGCCGGTACTGACACAGCTGGTAAAAACCTACATTACTCTGTTCACCGGTACCCCTTTGCTGGTGCAGTTCTTTCTGGTTTATTACGGGCCTGGGCAGTTTCCATCTTTAAAAGAGTATCCGTGGCTTTGGCATTTACTGTCTCAACCCTGGCTGTGTGCAATGGTAACATTGGCGCTTAACAGCGCGGCATATTCTACCCTGCTGTTCCATGGCGCAGTAAAGGCCATTCCCGTGGGTCAATGGCAATCCTGCCAGGCGTTGGGAATGTCTAAAGCACAATCCATGCGGATCCTGCTGCCATATGCCTTCAAACGGGCGTTATCTTCCTATTCCAACGAAGTTGTATTGATTTTCAAGAGTACTTCTCTTGCAAGTACGATAACTTTGCTGGAAGTAATGGGATACAGTCAGCTTCTGTTTGGCCGTAATTATGATGTGATGGTTTTTGTTGCCGCAGGTGTGATTTATCTGTGTGTTAACGGCATCCTGACTTTGCTGATGCGGATGATTGAACGCCGTGCGCTGGCTTTTGAGCATCGTAATTAAACGGGCGTAATGAAAAGGGATAGGGCGTTCCTGCCGGAACCCCATCCCAGTCACACCTATCATTCAGTTTTGATTTAACACCAATAACGTCAAAACTTCGTAATGCTCAGTATGAGGGAACAT
Source organism: Photorhabdus temperata (assembly GCF_025384845.1). Taxonomy (NCBI): domain Bacteria; kingdom Pseudomonadati; phylum Pseudomonadota; class Gammaproteobacteria; order Enterobacterales; family Morganellaceae; genus Photorhabdus; species Photorhabdus temperata. The sequence continues at coordinate 19,423 of NZ_JAJAFX010000006.1, forward strand.
ATCGAACAACTGTGTTTTTTCCACACGGTAATTGACCAACGCAGTGATATCCTTCGCCATCGTCTGAGCATTGCAGCTTGAATAAAGAATATAATCCGGTGCCATTCTACCAAGATAATCACACAACTCTTTACCAATTCCCCGACGAGGTGGATTGACCAGAACCAATTGAGGAATGTGATCCTTTGCTACGGCAAAGTGCGTTGAATCCAAAGCCTTGAACTCGATGTTTTCCAAACCCAATGTTTTGGCCGAATCAGCAGCACAATCAATCGCTTCAGGGCTGATTTCAATTCCAGTTAAACGGGTATTTTTATCCGCACAATGAAGGCCAAAACCACCAACGCCACAGAACAGATCCCACATACTGCTGATTTTCAGTTCACGAACCCAGCGCCCTGCCGTCGCATACAACTCAGAAGCAATTTCCGGGTTAGTCTGGAAAAAACTGCGTGGCCGAATATAAAGAGGAACGCCATTAAATTCTTCTTTTAGTGCTTTTTGCTCAGTAAACAGGATCTCCTTTTCGCCTTCCAAGATCGCCATATGGATTGGCTGAATATTGGCAGAGATAACCGTAAGCTGTGGCAATTGCTCCCGCAACCGGGGCAAAGCACGTTCCAGTTGAGTAATTTTCATTTCAGAGCGCAGTACAAAACGTAGCATCATTTCACCGCTATGACGACTTTCTGTCAGTAACAGGTATTTCAGCTCACCCCGTTTACGGGCAACGTTATATGGCGTCAAGCCAGCACAAGCAATGAAAGATTTAACGACATCAAATACAGGCTGAAAATGCGCCGGATAGAGAGGACAATTACACAGATCAACGGCAACCCCATCGCGATGCAACATGCCCAACAATGGACGCTCTACACTGCCACTGACGACCATTTTAGCTTTATTACGAAAGGCGTTTTGTTGACTGGCAATCGGAAGCAACCATTGATTCACGATGGTTTGGCACAATAACTGCTTTAAATTCTGCTGCTTATCTTCTAACTGCTGAAAATAGGGTTTTTCGAGCCACTGACAGGAGTGACAATGCCCCGCGGAATACTGCGTACATTGCATTGTTGAATGACCGTGTTGGAAATATTAGTGCAAAGTAAAAGTCGGTGCTTTAACGGAAGCCTGTGACTCTTCTTCCTCTTCAATATCACCTTCGATTTCGATATCACGGTTAATATACAACAAGTTATTACTGTGAATTTCAAAAACCACGCTCGCAATCTGCTCTTCGCTCTGCTGCAAAAAATGAGAAAATTGGGAAAAAGTCAGCCCGGCTGAAACAAGGAAAGATTGACATACCACTAACTTCGGTAAGTTTTCATCCTGAATATCAAGAAAAGCCTTAATCGTCAGCGAACTGGAGTTAATCTGGCTTAAATTAGCCATCAGAGGAATAATTGCTGTTGGCTTCACCTCAGCCAAAGCAGAGAACAAAATTACATTGTCCAACAGATCAATTTTAGCATCGAATAAACCATCAATATTCTGCATATGAGGTAGATGCAATGCCTGGCACGAATCGCACTCAAAGTAGGAAATTTTGAGCTGATCCAACCACTCACGCAATACTGATAAGTCAGGAATGACAAGTGAACCCATCTAACAACCCCATACAACGGAAAATGAAAAAGCGCTATAGCTTACGAAATAATTCTTTATCGCGCTATCACCAATAGCTGATAAATTATTTTTCTTTACCGTTATCGCTCGCTTTTGCCTTATTTTTACTCTCTTTTTTATCATCGATTCCCAGAAAAGAGAGGCCGTATACTGCACGCCAGACAATGTTGACCGCGGCAGGAACCAAACAACCAATACCAGCGAAAATCATAACAATATGCGCTTCCGACGTCATTAGTAGATCCGTTAAGATGACAATATCATTAATAGTCAAATATGCCAGTATCAACCACCCGATGCCGATAATTTCCAGCAGGATAACCTGCTTCGGCATATCTGCCAATGAACTCATACCGTCTTTATGACCCTGCATTTGCACCCTCGCTGATAATATGGTTTGCATTATACTACCGAAAGCCCGCTGCCAAAATCGGTATGATTAATTAAAACAAAAGGCAATTCCTGCTTTTTTTTGCCGATCTATACAGGCATAGTAGCGGCAAATGAACATGAGCAATACAGCAAATCGTACTATTTTAAGATAACCAAGAGGAGTTTATATGTTTACTGTGATTTTCGGCCGTCCTGGCTGCCCGTACTGTGTCCGCGCGAAAGAGTTGGCTGAACGACTGAAAGAACAGCGTGATGACTTTGACTTCCGTTATGTTGATATTCACGCAGAAGGCATCACTAAAGCTGATCTGGAAAAAACAGTTGGCAAGCCCGTAGAAACTGTTCCACAGATTTTCGTTGATGAAAAACATATCGGTGGCTGCACAGATTTCGAAGCGTATGTAAAAGAACACCAACTGTTGCAATAAACAAACCGCACGCTCTACTTTGTTACTGTAAAAATAGCGGGTGGTTATTTATAATTGTTGACTAGGTTGATTTGTGCAAAAAATGTTATTTTCATCAAATCGAAAAAAAATCTGCATTTTTTTCTTAATCACGAAGAACTTTCTTGCTAAATCGTAGTCTGACTTAATGCCACTGCTTTTCTTTGATATCCCAATATTGAGGAACCCGATAGTTCATCCATTTTGGTTCAAGACTATCGGGTTTTTTTATTGCCTGAAGAGTATGACGTTCATCAACACATCACCGATTCTACTGACGCTCAAGCTATCAGATATGAGTACTACCACAGGGCTAAACCAGAGAATACTATTATATACATCAATGAGTTGTTCATTTTTCACCCTCATTACCCCCAGATATTTTCTTGATGGAAATATAAACCAAAAATAAATAACATACATAATCAAAACAATTATTCTTTACTCACAAGCCAAGCAATTTTACCCTCTTACGTCCAGCTGTCGTGATGTACAAAATAAATGACCATTAATGTGAGGTCTGATTTGTTAGAGCAAATAAACCACAATCTGTTTACTTTTTTCAATGCTACGCCTGAATCGTCACCTGTCATGATTGCGATGGCTATTTTCATTGCGAAATACCTGGTTCTTATTTTCCCTCTGATATTGGCTGGTTTCTGGTTTTGGGGTTCAGAACGCGCTCTTCCCCGTCATCGGATTATCGTCAGTAAAACCGCCATGGCTTTCTGTTTTGCTATACTAGCCTCATTCTGTATCGGTTTACTCTGCCCTCACGACCGCCCTTTCGTCGAAGGTTTTGGTTACAATTTTCTTCCCCACGCGCCAACAACCTCATTCCCAAGTAATCATGGAACCACTGTCTTCACTTTCGCTTTATCCTTCCTGTTCTGGCACAGAATCTTACCCGGTTTGTGTTTGATGGCAACCGCACTGGTTATCGCATGGACCAGAGTCTATTTAGGCGTTCATTGGCCGATGGATATGGTCGGGGCATTTCTCGTCAGCCTAATGGGCTGTGCTTTTACACAAATGGTATGGACTCTGTTCGGCGAAAATTTGCAAAAAAGATTACACAACCTGTATCAGCGCTGCTGCTCTTTTCCTATCCGGAAAGGTTGGATAAAAAGCTAGCAACATACTGCCAATAATCCGGACTCACAAAAGTGCGGGTATTTATGCCAGCACGCTGTTTTTAACAGACAATATACATGCAACTTAATCATCTCAGATAAGCAAACTCCGTCTTAATCAAGATCTTTTTATTAGAAATTGCTGGGTAATTTCACACGCAAAAGATGAACATTAGTTAAACAACAGGATAATATCCCACATCCTATTTAACATTTATTTGCCTTTCAATTCAGCTCAACTCTTTTCATAAATCAAGAAAACCTGTACAAATCACTATGCAAATAAATATATAACGAAAGAGATTATTAAAACCTAATCAAAGAATAAATAGTACATATTTCATGCATATTATTGATGCTATCAATTTGATATTCTTATTTTATATATATTTTTCACAAAGATACAAACATCGCACAAAGATATACATATTTTCATATCTGGTAACAAATTGATATTTATCAATTTATTAACTCTTACTTCTATTTATCGCTTGCATTCATTAATATGTAAACACAAGATAGGAAATAGCAAAAACATAAGAGAATAATGAGAGTTGAGTAATAGATAAATTGAGGTTATAATTTAACCTTATTAAAATTGACAATATTCAGGTAACAATTACACTAAATTTCGTAACATGATGACTTTTCGGGATATATTACGCATTTGAGACGATGATCACGGTACTATTCACTAAAAATCGCTATCTTGCCGAAATCAAAATTTTAGCTTTAAAATTCCCAAGCTTTCTTTCAAAAGAGAAAGTAAAGCGAAAATTTTGGCTGACTAATTTAAAGTCTAATTTTCGACCAAGATGTTAATGTGGTAATAAAAACCAGAGATATTTAAAGAATTTATACTTATAAAGAAAGAGTTAGACCACACGCATTTACATGCATGCGGCATTGTAGTTTTGTTTTTTAATTTACCGCGTTATTCTCGGAGATAACTATGGATATGACTCAAACAGGTACGATCGCTTCCCCGGCTACCAGCCCAAGCGATTATAAAACCTGGCGTAAATCAGATACAGTATGGATGCTTGGCTTATATGGTACCGCGATTGGTGCTGGTGTGCTGTTTCTACCCATCAACGCAGGTATTGGTGGTCTGCTGCCCCTGCTGGTGATGGCACTGCTGGCTTTCCCAATGACATTCTTTGCTCACCGCGGAATGTGCCGTTTCGTTCTGTCCGGCAAGAATCCAGGTGAAGATATTACCGAAGTGGTAGAAGAGCACTTTGGCAACCTGGCAGGTAAACTGATCACCCTGCTCTACTTCTTCGCTATCTATCCGATTCTGCTGGTTTACAGCGTTGCTATTACCAACACCGTAGACAGCTTTATTGTTCATCAATTACACCTGCCCTCTCCACCTCGTGCCCTGCTGGCTCTGATCTTGATTGTCGGTATAATGAGCATCGTTCGTTTCGGTGAACAAGCTATCGTTAAGGCGATGAGCGTACTGGTATTCCCATTTGTTGCAGTTTTGATGTTACTGGCGTTTTACTTAATTCCTAACTGGAACACCGCTATCTTCGAAAACATCACCGTTTCTGCTGCGGGTGCAAGCCATGGACTACTGATTACTCTGTGGCTGGCGATTCCAGTCATGGTGTTCTCCTTTAACCACTCACCAATCATCTCTGCGTTCGCGGTAGCAAAACGTGAAGAGTATGGTGAGAACGCTGAGAAAAAATGTTCCCGCATTCTGGCATACGCTCACATCATGATGGTTATAACCGTCATGTTCTTCGTATTCAGTTGCGTATTGAGTCTGTCTTCAGAGAACCTGGCAGAAGCCAAAGCACAAAATATTTCTATTCTGTCTTATCTGGCTAACCACTTTAATACACCAGTGATTGCCTACATTGCCCCGTTTATTGCATTTATCGCAATTACTAAATCTTTCCTTGGCCATTATTTGGGGGCTCGTGAAGGTTTTAACGGTATGGTTGTTAAGACACTTCGCGACCAGGGCAAAACCATTGAGCCTAAAAAGCTGAATCGTATCACATCCATTTTCATGTTAGTGACCACATGGATAGTCGCTACCCTGAACCCAAGTATCCTGGAAATGATCGAAAGATTGGGTGGTCCGATTATCGCAATGCTGCTGTTCATTATGCCAATGTATGCAATCCGTAAAGTACCTGCTATGCGCAAATATAGCGGCAAACTGAGTAACGTATTTGTCGTCTTCCTGGGGCTGGTTGCTATCTCCGCCGTCCTTTACTCGCTATTTGCATAACCAACGCCAGGTTGCTGCCCTCTTCTACGGGCAGCAACCTGCTGATTCTCAGTATCAAAACACCTGAGTCAGTAAGCAGAAAAATTTAAACTACACTGCCCACTTCACCCAATCCCCTTGCTGCTCGTCATATTGCCACAGGTCGTCTTCGTCGAAATGTCCGCGCTCCTCTATCGGTACCCCTTGCTGTTCCTCCTCTTCCCATTGTTGCCGCAACTTATCTGTTAAGATATAAGGCGTTCTAGTGACAATTTCTCCAGTAAAAGGAAATCTATTTCCGGTTTCCTCCAAACGGATAAACTTGGCGCCAGTGGGAATATTCGAGATGACCACGGCCTCAGTCGCTGAAGGGAAGAGAATATAACCATTAATCAAAGGGAAATATCGCGGTAAACCAGGTTTATGCGGTGGTGGAATGATATCAACCGCATTCCATGAAAGAAGATAATCCAACCCCTCATCTTTATTGGGCCCCATTGGATAACCTTGGTAAAAATAACGATTTTGAACTGAATAACTCCCCGTCAATACATATGCTATATAAAAATAGTAACTAACCAGATCTATTTCTTCTGTTCTGAACGTACCAAATATTGAATGCAAAGGAAACGTTCCCATGCCACCAAGGAGACCAATAATCTCATACTGTTCATCGTGACCATACTGATCAATATATTTTCCCGTCTTGATTTTCGACACCTGCATATCCGTCAAAATATTGTCGTGTCCATTACTTGAATTGAATCTATATCGACCGTAAAGAAAGTGCAGACTATCCTCATAAATGTAAGTAAATTGCTCTTGATTAAGAGTACGAAGAGGATCGGGTTTGTCTGTCCATCGCTTATCAGCGCCTAAATTATTACGATTTCCGAAGCGGATAGAAAGCTCCATCGGATCAAGATATGACATATAACCACCTTTTCATCACAAAATAGTGGGCACATACACCCATTAAAAAAACGATAATTATTTTACTAACAAAGGGTTAACTATATTATCATTTCAATTTACAACCTCCTGCTCTGTATTGAAATAGTTAACCATATCTCTATTTTCTGCGTTAATTAGTTTTTTAAAGAATAGATGAACAATTCACAAAGAAAAAGATTTTTTGTGAGAAACATATACAGCATCTCATTCGCATTAATATTTATATAAATTTCAAACAAATAAAGCAACCCTATTTATTATCATTAGAAATATAATCTATATTTTTAATTGTCAAACTAATAATTCAAAAACAAATACATTGCCAATAATATTTTAATTTCATCTAATTATACACAATATATAAAATTATAATTATCTTATATTTCTCACATTGACAATTTATTTTCTATTTTTTAATAAAATAATTCCATATATCAGGTGATTACATTATTTTTTAAAATTTATTTGACAACATCTAAATGGCACCTATAGTTATATGTGTTAGACAAAATGTTATATGCCAATTAAAACCATTAACTGTCCTATATTTTTAGTGCTAAAAAAATTTCTTATGTAGATTGCTTTTATAGTAGAAGTACCAACCACCTTATATTTCTCAAGAGAATATTTTTCTATTCTTTACCTTGGGACAATATAAGTTAATTTATCAATTAGATTATATTTTGGAGTTTATATTATGATTAACGACATGCATCCTTCTTTAATTAAAGAGAAAGATATGGTAGACGATATGCTCTTACGTAGCTGTAAAATCATTTGCATGAGAGTTATGCCAGACAAAGCTATGCAAGTTATGGTAACAGTATTACTCCATGATGGCGTATCTGAAGAAATGCTGTTGAAATGGAATCTTATGGATAATAGAGGCATGGCTATTTATAAAGTTCTTATGGAAGCTCTTTGCGCTAAGAAAGATGTGAAGATAGGAACTGTAGGAAAAATCGGACCTCTCGGCTGCGATTATATTAATTGCGTAGAAATCTCTATGTAAAATAATCACTTGTTGTTAAATGTTTGGGCTAAATAATAATTCCTAATAGAAAATCGATCTGATTAAAGCGATTTAATGAATTGCAAAATACAATACTGTTGCAATAGGATATTTGGCACAACATTTTTCAGGTAGAATAATGCCGATTTTACAAAGGCGCATTCTATCAAACTTAAGGCAGAACGTAATATCAACGTTCTGCCTGCCATTATTACATTTATACCCTTCATCTTTCAAGTTGCTGCTTTGTTGGCTGCGTTCACTTACCCCAGTCACATAGTTTTCTATGCTCCTGGGGATGCGTTCACTTGCCGCCGCGCTGCAACTTGAAATCTATTGGGTATAGTGCCATTTAATAGAGAAATAGAAATTTATAAAAACAACTTATCAAAAAATTAAGATTAATTCACCTGACTATATATTTACCGAATAGAATATTAGAAATAACAATCACTCAAACTTTAATTTCCCAACAAGACAATATCCGTTAAAAATCACCTATAAAATAATACATATCATCAACTCAAGCTTCGAAAACAACATAGAATAATATTTTCATTTTTATGCACGTTAATATTTCATTGCAAAATATAACTATAAAACAATATTTTTATATTGTGATTATTAACAAAAACAATATGTATTAATACTATTAAAACAAAAACATATCCCCATGAATTAATTTCAAATTTTACAATTATATATTCATCAGATTATTTCCCACACACATAATTTATTAACAATAATATCCTATACCAATAGCATCATATCTAAATGAATTGTTAATTTTATCCTTTCGAAGAGAAAGAAAGAAATAAATAAATATCAATATTATTTTTTGATTATCGTTATGCCTTTGATTATTATAACTCTAACCCTTTAGAGGAAATATATTAATGGTGACATTTTAACAGCATCAATAATTATATAACACGGATAAACTTTTAATATAGATTACAATTACCAATTACCTTATATTTCTTCGGCGGCCAAATTATTGGTCTGTACATTTGAGTAATAAGAATTTATTTTTCAACTACATTAAATATAGGATTAATACAATGAACTTTGCACATCCTTCTGCAACTGGTGAAATGGCAACAGAAAATAAAGCTGAACAAGCTCCTAATTACTATTTCGCTGTTGGTACCGTAACTTCAGTTCAAGCAGCACCAGATCAAAACCAATTGCAGATTACTGTAACTATGCAATTCCCTAACGGTAAATTTAACTACATCTTATGGTGGAATGCTCAAGACTACAAAGGCGCAGCACTGTACCATCTTCTTCTGAACGCTTGCAGCAATAACAAACGTGTAAATATAACCTCTTCATCAGTTGTTTCTCCTGGTGGCTACAATTATATCTACAATGCAACATTACTGGCTTAATATCTTAATATAAAGTTATAAACTGCCAGGTGGCTGCGCCAAATACTACATTGTTACAACAAGATTTGGCGCAGTATTTCTTTGGTAGAATAAGATTTATATTTATTCAAAGCCAAAATAAGCTTGTTACCAGATACTCCTTTCTCCAGGCAGAACCTGAATTTCAAGGTTCCGCCTGTTTTATTTCTTAAAATTAATCGCAATAAATAATTATTTATTTTCAACAATACTAATTTTAATTCTTAGCTCAACATTCATTTAATCTAAATATTATATAAGATAAAAACGATAACAGATCAAAAACTAATTCCAATATATTTATTCACCATATATTTAATAACGTTAACAACAGTACATTAAAGTAATTTTATTAGCTATATTTTACAACTCAGATGTTTTAATTTATTAATAATTAATTTCACATCTAACACTATCTATAAAATAATAAAAAAATAATTTAAAGCTGTTCTCTTGACAAACATCAATAACGCTTACTACTATTTTTAGTGCATGAATATCTATTTTCCTTTTATTTATTACCCTTTATAATAATAGGTGATTACATGTCAAAAGAAAATCAACGCATCAAAAAACCATCTTCAGGTTATGCAACAGATCATTTCTATGATGGAGTATGGCACAGAGCCGTCAAATTCGTTGAGGGCAGTGTTGAATTTTTTGATGTTTACGACGTCATTTTTGAAGGAATTACTCACCAATCCCCACCGATATTAGTTTCTGAGAATATTATTATTGTTCCCTTAGAAAAAGATGAAGTCGCATGGAACAGTAAAATAGAAATATATGGTGCTATTGGCACCGGAGAAAGTGAGAAAATTTTTTCTGATGGTGACGCCGTTCGACCTTTTGCTGGTGAACTTGATACTTCAAATCCTCATGAACCACTGGTCATTTTCGAAGGAGGCAATGTTAGTCGTTTTTCCAATTACACAGCCAGTGTCAATGGAGTTGAATATGGCGGCTTGATTATAGATCCACAGAGAAATTCAATATCACTATTGCGCCCTCTTGAAGCTGGGAAACTGCGTGTATTTGGTAAAACTGAAACTGGCAAAAATGTCACGGTCTTTGAAAAAGATACTGAAGGTGAAAATAAACCGCTTAATGGATGGGTAGAGCTCCATGATGTAGCGACATGTATTCTATTTAGAAGTGGCGATTTGACTGAATTTGCTGATAGTTATGAACTCAGATATGAAGGAACATCAACCCACGATTATCGCGGTTTATCACCGACGCATATTCGATATCAGAATATTGGTCATCATGTTAAAACTGAAGTCGAATTATGGGCTTACTGGAAAGATAAACCTAGCGGCGTTTTATTATTCAAAGGCCGGTATAACGGTTCTGCCGTAAAAAGCAGCGGGTATTGTTCTCTGGAAAAAGACAAATAAATGTAAAACGTGCGCGGCAAAAATGCCGCGCCCTGAGCCAGGAAGAATATATCTGCTGCATGTTGACAATCGAACTCATCTTCCCGTACAAATCACATATTTAAGTTAAATCAACCAAAAATAGCATTAAACCAACCGCTAACTTTCATGACAATCAAATCCCAAATACGGCTGAAAAACCCCCCTTTATTAACAGCGTCTTTAACAACTAAAGGTCGCTGCTCAATGACTTTATCGCCTAATTGGAAATTAATAACACCGACAACCTGGTTTTTTGTCAAAGGTGCTTCCAATGGTGTTTGGTTCAACGTATAACTGGCTTTCAGATTTTTCAACTGACCGCGGGGAATCGTGATTGCTGCGTCTTTTTCCACACCAAGAGCAACATCTGAGCGATCACCATACCAAACCTTTTCTGAAACAAACGGTTCACTGGCTTTAATTGGTGTCACCGTTTCATAAAAACGAAATCCCCATAAGAGTAATTTTTCGCTTTCAGCGAAACGAACCCGATCACTTGGTGCGCCCAGCACAACGGAAATAAGCCGCATTGGCCCCTCTGTCGCTGAAGCAACCAAATTATGACCGGCACCGCCGGTATAGCCTGTTTTCACACCATCCACATTCATATTTTTATTCCACAACAATCGGTTACGATTAGGCTGTCGAATGTTATTAAAGGTGAACTCTTTCTCTTTATGAAGGGCGTATTCATCAGGAACATCATGGATCATGGCTTGACTCAATATCGCCATATCACGAGCGGTACTGAATTGACCTTCAGCATCCAATCCATGAACAGTACGAAAATGGGTATTAGTCAATCCAAGTGCTTTTGCATAATTATTCATCAGACTAACAAATGCGTCCTGACTACCTGCCACATGATCAGCTAAAGCAATGCTGGCATCATTACCAGACTGAATAACAACACCGCGATTCAGGTCGATCACTTTTACCCTATCACCGGGTTTAAGAAACATCAGAGAAGAACCTTTCAGTATCGGGTTACCCGTTGCCCAGGCATCCTTTCCGACCGTAACCAAATCTTCCTGTGTGATTTTTCCGGCTTTTATCGCCTGACCGACCACATAGCTGGTCATAATTTTTGTCAAACTGGCTGGATCAAGCCGCTCATCAGGATTACCAGAAGCCAGAATTTTACCGCTAGCATAATCCATCAACACATAAGCTTTAGCCTCCACCGGAGGAACGACAGGTTCATCCGACGCATAAGCACTGGTATTTACGACTAATATAGCTGACAGCACCGCAGTAACACACTTCATCGTCATAGCCAAACTGTTCTTCATCACCCTTCTCCCTTTTACTTACAAGAAAAATGTCAGATTTCTATTAATATAAGATTAATATAAGATGTTGTATGACAAGAAACCAATGTAATAGTGCAAAGATTGTTCTTACCATTGGTTTTAATTTAAGTGACTATCTAATCACCCTGATACAAGGAGAAAGCCATGCTGACCGTTTGGGGCCGTAAAAACTCTTCCAATGTAAAAAAAGTGCTCTGGTGCCTGAAAGAGCTGAATGTGCCATACAACCAGATCGATGTTGGCGGTAAATTTGGCAAACTGGATGACCCGCAATATCTGAAAATGAACCCAAATGGACAAATTCCCTGTTTACAAGAAGGTGATTTTATCCTGTGGGAATCTAACGCAATTGTCCGTTATCTTGCGGCGAAATTTGGTGAACATCTGCTTTATCCGCAAGATCTACAAGAAAGAGCGAATGCAGATAAATGGATGGATTGGGCCGGTTCACATTTATTTCCCTGTATTAAACAGCTAGTGTTAGGTGTTATTCGCACACCTGAAGCCGAACGAGACCAAAAACAGATAGAACAAACACTGGCTGAAATCGCAAAACTGATGAAAGTGATAGATAACACCTTGGCAGAACAGGAATTTCTTTCCGGAGACAAATTTGGCATAGCTGATATTGCATTCGGACCCATGATTTATCCTTGGCTTAACATTCCCATCCAACGTCCATCTTTGCCAAATATTGAACGCTGGTACCAGCAGATGGCAGCAAGACCCGCGTTCAAAGAAATTGTCATGATTGAATTAAATTGATAAAAATCAGCTCATTGGCATCCATTTAGGATCTGGGTATTGATACTTAAACCCTAACTGTTTACAAATACGGCTGCCATCAACAATCCTGCTCCCCACCTGAGTTCCTTCTCTGACAAACTCAGGTGGAATTAAATCAAGCTGATTGCTGGCTTTAGGGTAAAACTCAGCTTTAGTTGGATGAACAGGCGCACATAAATTAAAAATATGACCACCCTCAGCCCGCTGAACTAACAGACTAATGGCTGAAATAACATCATCCTGATGAACCAGATTTACCGGCTGGCCCCCTCCTTTGACTTCCTTTTTCCCCGCCAGAAAACGCCCGGCATGACGACCACTCCCCACCAACCCAGCCAAACGTAAAATATCAACGGAAATATTTGGCAGTTTGTGCAACCAATTCTCTAATTCAACCAATGCCTGAGCTGAAGGTGTTTCAGGGCAAAAAGGAGCATCTTCATTCAGGTTACCGGCAATAAAACCATAAACGGAAGTAGAACTGGTGAAAATAATCCTTGGTACAGAATATGATAGAGCAGTATCGACAATTAACTGAACCGCCTTAACATAGTTATGACTACCACCCGCCGTGTGGCTTGCCGGTAAAGTGATAATCAGCACATCAGCGACCATCAACTGTTCCAAATCATCAAGCGCACAATTAATTTGGGGTTCCAGTTGTAACAAATAACATTCGATACCAGACATACGCGCTGCTTCTACACCATCTGACGTCGTTTTACTGCCAACAACCTGCATACCGCTACGGCTCAATGCTTTGGCTAATGGCATCCCCAACCAACCCAGACCGATAATGGAAATTTTTTTCATCATCACCCCTTCTTATGCCTGATATTGCTTTGATTATGCTGACAATCTGAACATTAAGCCACTGTTATTATTAATCCTGTACTTTTCTTATAGAGAACAATATCTCAAGTAAAAACAAGATATTATTACAATAAAAATTTATCGCTAAAAAAATTGATTGCTTTTAGCCTGCCAAATCGTATAGGTTGAATAGCAAGCAAAAAATTTAATCACTGTGGGTTCGCCAATCAAAGCAACCGGCAGCAAATGGTAAATAACAGAAATAGTCAATATAGAAGAGAAGCCATTATGATCCGCATTCAATTCAACCATCATCATCACCATCATCCTGATTAGTCTTTCAGGCTGTTGTGTGCTGGAAGACGTTTAGCGGGTCTTCCGGTGGCATGAATGCAATACAAAACCCTCGGAAGAATTCTTCCGGGGGTTTTTTTATGTTTCCAATTTTAAATAGGGATAAAAATGTTAGATAAATCACGTTTACGTATAGCGATGCAAAAATCAGGCCGATTAAGCGAAGATTCACGAGAGTTACTGGCCCGCTGTGGGATTAAAATCAATCTGCAACAACAACGCCTGATTGCATTCGCGGAGAATATGCCAATTGATATCCTGCGGGTACGTGATGACGATATCCCGGGGCTGGTTATGGATGGCGTCGTTGATCTGGGTATTATTGGTGAAAATGTGCTGGAAGAAGAGCTGCTAAATCGCCGTGCTCAGGGAGAAGATCCACGTTATTTCACTTTACGCCGTCTTGATTTCGGCACTTGTCGTCTTTCACTGGCAGCACCTCTGGATTACAACTATACCGGCGTCGAATGTCTGCAAAATGCCCGTATCGCTACCTCTTACCCTCACCTGCTAAAACGTTATCTTGATCAGAAAAAAATCCACTTTAAATCCTGTCTGCTAAATGGCTCAGTAGAAGTTGCGCCCCGGGCCGGTTTGGCAGATGCCATCTGTGATCTGGTTTCAACCGGTGCAACTCTGGAAGCAAATGGCCTGCGGGAAGTGGAAGTTATCTACCGTTCAAAAGCTTGTCTGATCCAACGTGATGGCGAAATGCCCGCCGAAAAACAGCAATTAATAGATAAGTTAATGACCCGCATTCAAGGCGTGATTCAGGCCCGTGAATCCAAGTACATCATGTTGCATGCACCAAGCGAAAAACTCGAAGAAGTGATTTCTCTGCTACCGGGGGCAGAACGTCCAACTATCCTACCGCTAGTGGGTGATCAGAACCGCGTTGCTATGCATATGGTGAGCAGTGAAACCCTGTTTTGGGAAACGATGGAAAAACTTAAATCCCTTGGCGCCAGTTCCATTTTAGTTTTGCCGATTGAAAAAATGATGGAGTAAACAAGATGACTACCCGTTTCGAAACCTTGATTCGTTGGCAGGAATGTCATGCTGAACAGCAAAGCGCTTTGCTGACACGCCCTGCTGTTGCGGCTTCAGAAGAAATTTCCCGCACAGTGGAACAAATTCTGAATGCAGTCAAAGCGGATGGTGATAACACTCTGCGGGAACTCAGCCAACGTTTCGACAAAACCACTATTAAAAATATCCGTATCTCGCCGGAAGAGATAGAAGCCGCAGAGAACCGCCTGAATAATGAAATTAAACAGGCGATGCAGCAAGCAATGAATAATATCCGCGTCTTCCACGAAGCTCAGAAACCTGTAGAGATTAAAGTGGAAACTCAGCCTGGAGTCCATTGCCGACAAATAACACGACCTATTGATTCTGTCGGGTTGTATATCCCCGGAGGTTCCGCGCCATTACCTTCTACCGTTTTGATGCTCGGAACGCCTGCCAAAATAGCGGGTTGCCGTAAAGTGGTGCTTTGTTCCCCACCACCTATTGCCGATGAAATTCTCTATGCAGCCAAACTGTGCGGAATTACGGAAATATTCCAGATTGGCGGAGCGCAGGCCATTGCCGCTATGGCATTCGGAACAGAATCCATACCCAAAATAGATAAAGTTTTTGGTCCTGGTAACACTTATGTCACTGAAGCTAAAAGACAAATTAGCCAGCGAATGGATGGTGCCGCTATTGATATGCCTGCCGGACCATCGGAAGTGCTTATTATTGCTGATGAGAGTGCAAACCCTGTATTTGCTGCCGCCGATTTACTCTCACAAGCAGAACATGGCCCGGATTCACAAGTCATATTGGTCACTCCTAATGAGAATCTAGCCAAAAAAGTTATAGCGGAAATCGAAAAACAGCTTACCCTGCTCTCCCGCCAACAGATTGCCGCCAAGGCACTGGAACACAGCCGCATTATTGTGACAAAAAACCTGCAACAGTGTGTGGAAATCAGTAACCGCTATGGCCCTGAACACCTGCTTATTCAAACTTGTCAACCAGAACAACTGGTTGAAGCAATCACCAGCGCCGGCTCGGTTTTCCTTGGTAACTGGTCGCCGGAATCGGCGGGAGATTACGCCTCAGGAACCAATCACGTCTTACCAACCTATGGCTACACCTCAACTTATTCCAGCCTTGGTCTGGCTGATTTCCTGAAGCGTATGACGATTCAGCAACTCACTCCGCAAGGGCTGCTGGACTTATCTCAGACCATTGAAACACTGGCGCAGGCAGAACAATTGACTGCTCACAAAAACGCCGTCACTTTACGCGTGGCTGCACTGAATATTGCAGATAAGGAGTAAACATGAATAACGTTTTTGATGCCAATCTGTTGGCACGCGAAAATGTCCGCAAATTAATACCTTATATGTCCGCTCGTCGCCTCGGTGGCAATGGCGATGTTTGGTTGAATGCCAATGAATACCCACTGGCCCCTGATTTCCAACTCACCGGGCAGACACTGAACCGTTATCCTGACTGCCAGCCTGCATCAGTAATCTGCCGTTATGCAACCTATGCCGGTTTACAACCTGAGCAGGTGCTGGCCTGTCGGGGTGCAGATGAATCCATTGAGCTGCTGATCCGTGTATTTTGTGAACCTGGACAAGATGCAGTGCTGTTCTGCCCTCCGACTTATGGTATGTACAGTGTCAGCGCAGAAGCTTTCGGTGTCGAACAAAAGAAAATTGCTGCACTGAAAAATTGGCAACTGGATATCGAAGCAATCGAAAATAACCTCGACCGGGTAAAGCTTATCTATATCTGTAGCCCTAACAATCCAACAGGGAACTCGATTACCCCTGATTCACTGCGTAAAGTTCTGGAACTGGCAGCCAATCGCGCAATTGTCACTATTGATGAAGCCTATATTGAGTTCTGCCCGGAAAATAGTATCGCAAGCTGGCTAAAAAACTATCCGAATTTAGTCGTTTTGCGAACCCTCTCGAAAGCTTTTGCTTTGGCGGGTTTGCGCTGTGGATTTACTCTCGCCTCTGTGGATATCATCACTCTATTGTTAAAAGTCATTGCGCCTTACCCGCTTTCCACGCCTGTTGCGAATATTGCAGCACAGGCATTGACAGCAGAAGGTATCGCCGTTATGCAAAAACGGGTCGTAGAAATCAGGGAGAACCGCGACTACTTGCAGCAAGCCCTGAATAAATTGACCATCGTTGAAAAAGTATTCCCCAGTGAAACCAACTACACACTGGTGAAGTTCTATGATGCCGAAACCGTTTTCAGGACATTATGGCATCAGGGCATTATCCTACGCGACCAGCGCAAACAGCCCGGGTTGGATGGCTGCCTGCGGATCACCATAGGCACCTGTAAAGAGTGTGAGCAGGTGGTTGCAGCCATCAGCACCCTTTCCACTAAAAATGAACAACAAAAGGAAACAGCACGCTGATGAACCAGAAACTCCTTTTTATTGACCGGGATGGCACACTGATCACTGAGCCATTAACCGATTTTCAGGTTGATCGCCTGGAAAAACTGGCACTGGAAACTGATGTTATTCCTGCTTTGCTTGCCCTGCAAAAATCAGGTTTCAGGCTGATTATGATCACTAATCAGGATGGCCTTGGTACAAATAGCTTTCCATTGGAACAGTTTGAACCACCACACAACCTGATGATGCAGATTTTTAGTTCTCAAGGGATCCGCTTTGATGAAGTTTTAATTTGCCCACACAAGCCAGAAGATAACTGCAATTGCCGTAAGCCAAAAATAAAATTGGTGGAAAAATATCTGGCGGAAGGCTTGATGGATACGACTAACAGCTATGTTATTGGTGACCGGGAAACAGATCTGCAACTGGCTGAAAATATGGGAATTCAGGGGTTACGTTACCATCCGGAAAACCTTGGCTGGCGAACCATAAGTGAACAACTAACCCGTAAAGATCGCCATGCTCACGTTCAGAGAGTGACAAAAGAGACCTCCATCAAGATTGACGTTTGGCTCGATCGTGAAGGTGGCAACAAAATCAATACCGGTGTCGGATTCTTCGACCATATGCTGGATCAGATTGCTACCCACGGTGGTTTCCGTATGCATGTCCAGGTTAAAGGCGACCTCTGTATTGATGATCACCACACTGTTGAGGATACCGGTCTGGCTCTCGGCGAAGCGTTAAAGCTGGCTCTGGGAGACAAACGGGGCATCTGCCGCTTCGGTTTTGTGTTGCCAATGGATGAATGCCTTGCCCACTGTGCTCTGGACATCTCTGGTCGCCCCCACCTTGAATATAAAGCTGAATTCAAATACCAGCGAGTGGGTGATCTGAGTACCGAAATGGTTGAGCATTTCTTCCGCTCACTCTCTTATGCAATGGCCTGCACACTGCACCTGGAAACGAAAGGCAGCAATGATCATCACAGAGCGGAAAGCCTGTTCAAAGTCTTTGGCCGGACACTGCGTCAGGCGATTCGAATAGAAGGCGATACATTGCCAAGTTCCAAAGGGGTCCTATGATGAAAGTCGTCATTCTTGATACTGGCTGCGCTAACCTGTCATCAGTCGCTTATGCTATCCAAAAATTAAGTTATAAGCCTGAAATCAGTCTGGACCCAGCAACGATCCTGGCCGCAGATAAATTACTTCTGCCTGGCGTCGGCACGGCCAGTGCAGCAATGGATCAACTGAAACAACGGGAACTTATCCCGTTAATTAAAGTACTGAGCCAACCGGTGTTAGGTATTTGCCTTGGTATGCAGTTATTCG
Organism: Photorhabdus temperata; assembly: GCF_025384845.1. Lineage (NCBI taxonomy): Bacteria > Pseudomonadati > Pseudomonadota > Gammaproteobacteria > Enterobacterales > Morganellaceae > Photorhabdus > Photorhabdus temperata. Next base: position 38,071 of record NZ_JAJAFX010000006.1, read on the forward strand.
CTGCCACCAGCGAAGAAGGCGATCATGTCACAGGTGATACAGGTAATAATGTCACCCTGCTTGAGCTTATTGACTCACCGGTCAAAAAAATGGCTACCAATGGGCTTCCGTTGCCTCATATGGGCTGGAATCAGGTTCTGCCAAAAGCCGGGCACCCTCTGTTTCGCGGCATTAAAGACAATAGCTATTTTTATTTTGTCCATAGTTACGCGATCCCGGTGAATACATACACAATCACTCAAACTGAATATGGCAATACTTTCAGCAGTGCAATCGCCAAAGATAACTTCTTTGGTGTGCAGTTTCACCCTGAACGTTCCGGTGCCGCCGGAGCCAGGCTATTAAAGAATTTTCTGGAGATGTAAGCGCAATGATTATACCGGCACTAGATTTGATTGATGGTCAGGTCGTAAGGTTACATCAGGGAAATTATGATCAACAGCGGGATTATCAATATGATCCTCTGTCCCATTTTCAGCAATATGCTCAACAGGGAGCAAAACTACTCCATCTGGTCGATCTGACTGGAGCTAAAGATCCATCAGCCCGCCAGACTCCTTTACTGCGCAAGTTACTTTCGGCTGTTTCCGTGCCTGTTCAGATTGGTGGCGGCATCCGTACAGAAGAAGATATAAAAACATTGCTTGATGCCGGTGCCAACCGAGTTGTCATTGGCTCCACCGCCATAAAGCAACCGGCATTAGTTATGCAATGGTTTGAACGTTATGGTGCAGAAAACATTGTGCTGGCACTGGATATACGCATCAATGACGCAGGGATGAAACAGGTTGCTATCAATGGCTGGCAGGAGAATTCAGCTGTCACGCTGGAACAGGTTATTGAACAATATCTGCCCTTGGGACTGAAATATGTCCTATGTACCGACATCTCCCGCGATGGTACGCTGAATGGCTCGAACATCGAACTATATCGGGAAATTTGCCAATGCTATCCGCAAATTGCGTTTCAGGCTTCAGGTGGTATTGGCACGTTAAATGATATCGCCTCTCTGCCTGCCAGCGGTGTAACCGGAGTTATTATTGGTCGTGCATTACTCGACGGGAAATTTACACTAACGGAGGCAATTCAATGCTGGCAAAACGCATAATTCCTTGTCTTGATGTTCGTGATGGACAAGTGGTTAAAGGTGTTCAGTTTCGTAACCACGAAATCATCGGCGATATTGTTCCACTGGCTCAACGCTATGCAAAAGAAGGTGCCGACGAACTGGTTTTCTACGATATTACCGCCTCATGTGATGGCCGAGTAGTAGATAAAAGTTGGGTAGCCAGAGTAGCAGAGGTGATTGATATCCCTTTCTGCGTCGCTGGTGGCATTAAAACCGTCGAAGATGCGGGGAAAATCCTCTCATTTGGGGCAGATAAAATCTCCATCAACTCTCCTGCACTTGCTGATCCAACCTTAATTACACGTTTAGCGGATCGCTATGGCGTTCAATGCATCGTCGCAGGAATTGATAGCTGGTTTGATGAGAGTACTGGCTGCTATCAGGTTTATCAATTTACCGGGGATGAAAAACGGACAACAGCGACTCAATGGCAAACCCTGGATTGGGTAAAAGAAGTACAACACCGTGGCGCGGGTGAAATCGTACTGAATATGATGAACCAGGATGGTGTCCGCAATGGCTACGATCTGACGCAACTAAAACAGGTACGCGACGTCTGTCATGTCCCTCTCATTGCCTCCGGTGGCGCCGGGACACCAGAGCACTTCCTTGACGCCTTTAAACAGGCAAACATCGATGGCGCACTAGCCGCATCAGTATTCCATAAACATATTATTAATATTGGTGAATTGAAACAGTACCTTGCACAACAAAACGTGGAGATAAGAACTTGCTGACCGAACAACAAATCGAAAAACTGGATTGGGAAAAAGTCGCTTATATGATGCCGGTTATCGTGCAACATGCGGTATCCGGTGATGTCCTCATGATGGGCTATATGAACAAAGAAGCACTTAATACCACTATCAATTCGGGTAAAGTCACTTTCTTTTCCCGTAGCAAACAGCGTCTGTGGACCAAAGGTGAAAGCTCCGGCCATTTTCTTAATGTGGTCAATATCTATCCTGATTGTGACAATGATGCCCTGTTAGCCCTCGTTGACCCGAACGGCCCCACCTGCCATTTTGGTACAAACAGCTGCTTTGCTCCGGCACAAACTGAGTGGGGGTTTCTCTACCAGCTTGAAAAATTGTTGGCTGGTCGTAAAACAGCAGACCCTGACCACTCATACACCGCAAAATTATATGCCAGCGGTACCAAACGAATCGCTCAGAAAGTCGGTGAAGAAGGTGTAGAAACCGCTTTAGCGGCTACGGTTAATAACAGAGAAGAGCTAACGAATGAAGCGGCAGACCTGATGTATCACCTGATGGTTCTTCTCCAAGACCAAAATCTGGATCTCAGTTGTGTTATTCGCCAACTACGGGAAAGATGAAGTATTACCCAATTAAACATTAGCTGGATACAAAAAAACCACAACTGACCGATTTTACCTTTACCAATGGCGATGGGCTGACCGTTTCCCTTCTGGGTATCTCAATTACCTTATTTTTTAAACAAAGCCATAGAGATACCCAGGAGAAAAAACAGGACATTCCAGCCTGTTATCTATGGATCAACCGGATCACATGGCAGCTTTGAAGATTGCAACAATTTCTTCATGGCTGGCCTGAGCTGGATTAGTCGAACAACAGATATCTTTCAGGGCATTCGTTGCCATCATTGGCAAATCTTCTGGTTTGACATTCAGTTCAGCCAAACCCGCCGGAATGCCAATATCTTTTGACAACTTACGAATTTCAGCAATACACGCCGCCCCCCCTTGCTGATCATTCATGGCTCTTACATCTACCCCCATTGCCGCCGCAACGTCTTTCAAACGATCAGCAGATACTTTGGCGTTGAATTCCTGCACGTGCGGCAATAAAACAGCGTTACATACGCCGTGTGGTAAATCATAGGAACCACCCAATTGGTGAGACATTGCATGAACATATCCAAGCAGTGCACTATTAAATGCCATACCTGCCAAAAATTGCGCATAAGCCATGTTCTCACGGGCTTTTATGTTACTCCCATCTTCTACTGCGTGGCGCAGAGATTGACTAATCAGCGTGATTGCTTTCAACGCACAGGCATCTGTTATTGGATTGGCACCTACAGAAACATAAGATTCAATCGCATGAGTCATAGCATCCATTCCCGTCGCTGCGGTTAAACTTTTCGGCATTCCCACCATCAATTCCGGATCGTTCACGGACAAAACAGGTGTGATATTTTTATCCGTAATAACCATCTTCACGTGGTGCTCCACATCCGTAATGACACAAAAACGCGTCATTTCAGATGCGGTACCCGCAGTAGTATTGATAGAAATTAATGGCAAATGTGGCTTAGATGAACGATCAGTACCTACGTAATCCCGGATATCTCCACCGTTAGCTGCCACTAACATGATGGCCTTTGCGCAATCATGTGGTGAACCACCACCTAAAGAAATAATACAATCGCTGTTATGCTGACGCAGAATATCCAGACCTTCAGAAACGTTAACCGTCGTCGGATTCGGATGTGTACCATCGTAAACCACACTCTCAATACCCACATCTGCCAGCAAAGATTGAACTTTTGCTACTATTCCAATTTCATTTAAAACATGGTCAGTTACAATAAATGCTTGCTTATAACCATAATCTTTCATCGAATTTACCGCTTCAACCAGACAGCCCACACCTATCATATTGACCAATGGCATAAAAAAATTTGTTGTCATCATTAGCAAGTCCTTAATGTTAAAATAGTTTTAATATGAAAATATAAACAATCCTCTTACAACAAATATACCCAATAGATTTCAAGTTGCAGCGCGGCGGCAAGTGAACGCATCCCCAGGAGCATAGATAACGATGTGACTGGGGTAAGTGAACGCAGCCAACAAAGCAGCAACTTGAAAGATGAAGGGTATATAAATAATAGCTCTATTTAAGTCGTATAACTTAAAAAATATAAATATATACCTCGATAGAATCAGATGATATCCATTCAAATGCCAGCTTTATAATCTTTCTGGTTGGTAATATGTCTTAATATAAATATAATAAATTCAATAATTGAAAAAGATCATATATCAATTCATTACATTATTGCTTAGGAGTTTATTTTGTCCTCTAATGAAATATTTAACCGTCTGACTGTGTTACTGGATGATAATCATGCCCGTTATCGGGTGATAAAACATCCAACCGCAGGGCGCTCTGAAGAAGTTGCAAAAATCCGTGGTACACAACTTGGACAAGGAGCTAAAGGATTAGTTTGTCACGTGAAAGGGGAAGGATTCCGTCAATATGTACTTGCTATACTTCCTGCGGATCAACAAGCTGATCTCTTCGCACTGGCAAAACAGCTCGGTGGCACTCGTGCATCCTTGGCAAGTCCTAAAGAAGTTTCTGAACTGACTCAATGTGTGTTCGGTGCTATTCCACCTTTCAGTTTCCATCCGGATCTAAAACTGGTTGCAGACCCTTTATTGTTTGAGCGCTTTGATGAACTTGCCTTTAATGCCGGCAGTCTTGAATGCTCTGTCATTCTCAACACCAAAGATTATCACCGAATTGCACAACCTGAACTGGTGAATTTTCGGCGGACCGAATAAATACAATGACGGAAAATTAAAGTGATAATAGACCGATTGAAGTTGAATAGATGTCATGAATAAATTTCATTGCTAACTTAAGGTAAGCAAATAATTCTCAATTCAATGACGAAAAATTAATTAAATAGTCTATAGGAATAGGCTATTTAAGATAATACTTTAAGCTTTTTCATTTAAAGCAGTAACTATTCCCCCCCGCAAATTCATATCATTAGATAATGATTATCATTATCTTCACATTATATAAACATTAAACAGACAGATATAATTATCAAATACCATGAATATCTAATTATTCACTGTTTAGTCATATACAAAAAGTTATCAATTACATTAGGGGATAATTCCCCACCCAAATAAAGGTATTTCTTGATAGGAATTTCCAATTATTTTAATTTCAGAACCTTTATTTCAATATTTAGCCACAAAATGACATGTCAATTATATTAACGTTATATTGGCAACAATTTAATATATCTGTTCATTATATTTTATTAAATACAAAAACCCCACACTCATTGTATTCTAAATTTGCTTTCAGAAAGAAAGATTACATTTTTCCAAAATAAGTTTTTTAAGGAGTAAAGAAATATGACTGATAAATTAGTTACAGGTGCAACTTTTTTCGATAGAAAATACTATCTAGGAGAAGCGCATCATTATCCAGAAAACGATAGCATTATTCCACTGCCTTACGATCTCAACGATAGATTTCGTTCAGTAAAAATTGGAACGCTATCAAAAGTCTATGCGTGGCGTCATTATAGTAATTGGGAACCAGGCCAACGTTATCGTGAATGGGAATATGATCATCCAGATATTGATAGGGAAATTAAAGGATTATCTAAATTTAAAGTCGCACCAAAGGATACATGCCTGGTTGCATTAAGAATCATTGATGACACCAATTCAGGTATAAGATTCTCCATGTTCACAAATACACATTGCGTAGGCCCAGTTGAAACGACGACTGATGATGATTATGCGCTCGTTGGCATACTCCCATATAATATAGAGTTAGTCACTGCTATTGCGATAAGGAATACCAAAACTGGAGTATATATTAATAACGGATCATTCTATTTTCATCGTGATTCAAATGGTGTTGTTACTATTGATGAGAAGGCTAATTTCCCTAAAAATCTGAGAATAGTCAACGCAGGTAATAACCGTTTTGATATTCATATCATCAGTACCGACTTTTCGTTCTAATCCGGGCATGATGCAATAATAATTAATCCTTGTTTTCAGACAGGCTACGTTCTGAAAATTTAAGTAACACCGTTGCGGCATATCATCATCAACCGCAACGGTGTATTCCAATTGTTTAAGCAGACATTAGACTCAGCCATATCAGCAATAATTAAGCGTTCTATTTCCATTCAGAAAAAATATTTATCTAACGATTACATTATTAATTATCAACAAATCCAGCCATTCTATTATCATATATCTATTTATAGGTATTTTCGTAATATTATTAATGTAAAATAATTCGATAATATTTACTCAAAACACCAAACATGAAAAATATTCATATTAAATGTGAATACTAAAATCATGGTAAAAATCTCACTATAAATGTCAAACTTTCATATTTCAGACAATATGTTTCACTTATTAGTCGAATCCGCCAGTCGAGGTTAACACGATAACTGGTGATAATTATGCTGTCATTGATGAACTATTTATGCAGAAAGAGATAGTCACTTCAATATCCGTAAGAAATACCAACACTGGAGAATATATTGGCAATGGATCATTCTATTTCTCTTATGATGCACATGGCGCTGTAATCATTGATGAAGGTCTCAATTTCCCTGAGAATCTGAGACTGGTTGCAGGAAATAGCCGTTTTAATTTTCACATTATTAGTACTGCCGCCATTTCGTCATTCGGGATTAATGTGACAATCATCACTCTCAAATAAATCATTTTCTGAAAATTAATTTAAGCCACACCGTTGCAGCACACGATCAAAAAACCGCAACGGCGTACCCAGAATTATCGAGGAAGCTAAAACTACATCATACCCAATACAAACGCTTCACTCTTCCAGTCAATCGGTGATAACAGGATCTACTCCATCCATTCAGTGTGAAAAACACCCTCTTTATCAGTACGCTTATAAGTATGGGCACCGAAGTAGTCACGTTGCGCCTGAATCAGATTTGCTGGCAATACGGCTGAACGGTAGCTGTCATAGTAAGAAATAGCGGCGGAAAAAGTGGGAGTTGGAATGCCATTCTGCACACCATAAGAGACGACATCACGCAACGCCTGCTGATATTCATCAGCAATTTTCTTGAAGTAAGGTGCCAGTAACAAGTTAGCAATATCTGCATTTTCGTTATATGCATCAGTAATTTTTTGCAGGAATTGAGCGCGAATGATGCAACCGGCGCGGAAAATTCCAGCAATCTCACCGTAATTCAGGTTCCATTGGTACTCATCAGATGCCGCTTTTAATTGCTGAAAGCCCTGAGCATATGAAACGATTTTACCCAGATAGAGGGCACGGCGCACTTTCTCAATAAATTCAGCTTTACCACCTTTGAATGGCTGTATTTGCGGCCCACTCAACACTTTAGCGGCGGCAACTCGCTGATCTTTCAGAGAAGAAATATAACGAGCAAATACAGATTCAGTGATCAGCGTCAATGGAATACCCAAATCCAAAGAGCTCTGGCTGGTCCACTTACCAGTCCCTTTATTTGCTGCTTCGTCCAAAATCACATCAACCAGATATTGGCCTGCTTCATCTTTCTTACGGAAAATATCAGCCGTGATTTCAATCAAATAGCTGCTCAGTTCACCATTATTCCAATCAGTGAAAATTTCATACAACTCTTCATTGCTCAGATTCAGCGCGTTTTTCAGTAAGGAATAGGATTCAGCTATGAGCTGCATATCACCGTATTCAATCCCATTGTGAACCATTTTCACATAATGACCGGCACCATCCGGGCCAATATATGCCACACAAGGTTCATCTTCAGCTTTAGCCGCGATCTCTTGCAGAATTGGCGCAACCAACTCATACGCCTCTTTCTGACCACCCGGCATGATCGATGGCCCCTTCAATGCACCCTCTTCACCACCGGAAACGCCTGTACCGATAAAATTAAAGCCCTGAGCAGAAAGCTCCCGGTTACGGCGAATAGTATCCTGAAAATAGGTATTACCACCATCAATCAAAATGTCACCTTTATCCAGATGCGGAGTCAGTGAAGCGATAGTTTTATCGGTTGCTTCGCCAGCCTTAACCATAAGCAGAATACGGCGCGGTTTTTCCAGTGAATCGACAAATTCTTCGATAGTGTAACTTGGGACTAATTTTTTCCCTGGATTTTCGGCAATCACTTCGTCAGTTTTATCACTTGAACGATTAAATATAGATACGGAATAACCACGGCTTTCAATATTCAGCGCCAGGTTACGCCCCATCACCGCCATACCGACAACACCAATCTGCTGCTTGGACATGAATAACTCCTGTCTGATGATAATACTTGCACACAAATTATCATTAGTATGCAATTTGTTAATGTGATCACATGTTAACTCAGGATTAGGCTCAGTGGATAGTTATTGGTGCTATCAATACCGCCATAACTTATTTTTTGAAAAAAACTTCCTCAGATGAAAAATCAACTATTGAAATTTGATGAGTCAATGCCCATTATTCATTATTCGGCATAAGCCGTCATATTAAGAAGGTAAAACAAACGGTATGGAATGGATCGCAGATCCGACGATATGGGCTGGACTGGTTACTCTTATCGTTCTAGAAATTGTCCTCGGAATCGACAACTTGGTCTTTATTGCCATTCTGGCAGATAAACTTCCTGAAAAACTAAGAGACAAAGCGCGTATCACAGGGTTGACCTGTGCGCTACTGATGCGTGTCGTGTTGCTTTTTAGTCTCTCCTGGCTGATAACGCTAACTAATCCATTAATTACGCTTTGGGAACATCCATTCAGTGCCCGTGACCTGATTATGCTGGTGGGTGGCCTTTTCTTGCTATTCAAAGCGACTATGGAGCTAAACGAACGACTGGAAGGCAAAGATGCACACTCAGGGCAACAACGCAAAACGTCTAAATTTTGGACGGTTGTCGCGCAGATCATTGTCCTTGATGCCGTATTCTCTCTGGACTCAGTAATTACAGCTGTCGGTATGGTTGATAATATCGGTATCATGATCGCAGCGGTAACCATCGCGATGTTCCTGATGATACTAGCAAGTAAGCCGTTAACAACCTTTGTCAATGCTCATCCAACCATCGTTATTCTCTGTCTGAGCTTCTTGCTGATGATCGGTTTCAGTCTGGTTGCTGAAGGTTTTGGTTATCACATACCAAAAGGTTACTTGTACGCCGCTATCGGCTTCTCAATTATGATTGAGTCCCTGAACCAGTTCGCTCAATTTAACCGCCGCAGATTTCTTACTGCTTCCCGCTCACTGCGTGAAAGAACAGCGGAGGCGGTTTTGCGTATCCTCAGTGGTAAACATGAAAAGGCAGAATTGGATAACCATACATCTAATCTGATTTCTGATAATCAGGAAGTGTTTGATCCACAGGAACGCCAGATGATTGCCAGGGTTCTGGGCATGGCGCAGCGTAACGTCAACAGTATCATGACCTCACGCCACGACGTGGAGTACCTTGACATCAATGCACCAGCAGAAAATCTGACACAAATACTGAGTAAAAACCCTCACACACGTATTGTCGTGACAGATGAAAATGTCAGTGACGAACCATTAGGTGTTGTCCATGTCATTGATTTACTGAATCAACAACTCAACCAGCAACCTTTTGATTTGCATTCGTTGATAAAACAACCGCTGATTTTCCCTGAGCAACTTTCCCTGCTTCAGGCATTAGAGCAGTTCCGCCAGGCACAGACTCACTTTGCGTTTGTCGTCGATGAATTTGGTTCTGTGGAAGGTGTCGTTACTCTGACCGATGTCATGGAAACTATCGCGGGTAATCTGCCGGTAGATGGCGAAGAAACTGATGCCCGTCATGATATTCAAACGACTGAAAATGGCTGCTGGATTGCCAATGGTTATATGCCGCTGGATGATTTGATCCTTTATGTTCCTTTGCAACTCGATGAGAAGCGTGAATATCAAACCTTAGCAGGCTTATTGATGGAGCATTCACAACATATTCCACAACAAGGTGAGCAATTGCAGATTGATAATTATCTGTTTGAACCATTGGAAGTCACTAGTCACCGAATTAATAAGGTAAAAATTACGCCATTGGTTTCAGAGGAAGAAGATAAAGAATAACCCGGTGCTATTTCACCAGCATCACCAAATTCTTATTTTCCTCCGGGAATAAAATCATAACCACCCGCATAGCGGGTGGTTTGCTCTAGCCCTATAAGGGCATATTACCGACTGCGCCTAAATGACGCCCTTTCTCTTCGTTCAAGCTAAGTGTCTTTGCTTCTTTGGCTTACCCCTTGAAGGGGTCTTCATGCTCTCGTGTACTTAACTTATCCTGCATTAAATCTGACTTTTCTTGCTCTCTGATGTATTTTCGGATTGTGGCTTCATTTAGCCCTACCGTACTCACGTAGTATCCTTCTGACCAAAACTTCCTATTGCCAAACTTGTATTTTAAATTGGCGTGCTTATCAAATATCATCAATGCGCTTTTACCTTTTAGATATCCCATAAAACTTGAAACACTTATTTTAGGTGGGATACTCACCAGTATATGGACGTGATCTGGCATGAGATGCCCTTCGATGATTTCTACTCCTTTATACTTACAAAGGTCTCGTAAAATCTCACCTATACTCGAACGGATACGGGTAAAAATGACTTTTCGTCTGTATTTCGGCGAAAAGACGATGGGGTATTTGCACAGCCACTTTGTATGTGCTGAGCTTTGTGCTTTAATTCCCATAAACACCTTTCCTTATTTGAGTTACGTATATTAGCTTGAACATCTATATCGTAACGGAAAGGTGTTTTTCTTGGTATAACCCTTGATTTCCACCCGCATAGCGGGGGGTTTTATGTTTAAGAAGCTGACGCTACTTAAACTGGCTAAAGCCATAATAAAAGCCCAGTCAGTTCTGATGAACTGTACCGGGGCGTTGAGTCCCCTGACGGCATTCATTATAACTTCGCAGTTTAACCCAGCAAACTTCAATGGTTCAACAAAGCGCTCCGGATGCACCAGAGCGTTTCTATTGTTCTTTATTGCTATTACGTTCAACCCAATCATTGATAGCCTGCTTTGCTTTGTTCTCCAGCTGATTACGCAGCAATTGCTCAATATCAAGGTTGTATTTCAGATTGCTCCAATTACCATAAACCCGCAGTGGTACTTTCAGTTTGCGCAAACGGCGCACCCATTCATCATCTGCATCCCACCCTTGTGTTACCTGCACTTTTAAGGCGACATCAACATCTTGTTTAAGCAGGTTGGCCTCACCCTGGCCGTCAATATTTAGCAACTCAGATACGGCATGAAGCTGACTGATTTTTACATCACCCCGATTAAGTACTGCTTTAATATCAAGCCTTTCGGCACGGGTAAAGTTATCCATATCATTAGGGATATTCACTTTATTCGTTGCACGGGCAACGGACTGCTGGATCAATTGGGAGATATTCAATCCATGCATTTTGGCATTAACTAAACTGAAATTAAGATCACCATGCCAAATATGCGAAATAGCATAACCATCATATCCTTTACCAAAAAGATCGCCATTCAGATTGAATTTACCACTAAATGCCTGTGGTAAAGAAAATGCTTTGAGTACTGGTTCCAGTTCTATATCTTGCAGTAAAGGTTTGGTATGTAATTTAAGTTGATTGCCTGTTGCATCCAGAATGGTTGGAAGGGAGAAATGACCATCGAATAATTTCCCACTCAGAACAGAAATTTCGGTAATACCCTCATTATTCGCGGCTTTAAATATCAGGTCATCGATTTCCATTCCCCGATAAATAAATTTGTTCGCATTAACAGTAACACCGGCATTAAAATCATTCAAAAATGCAGCGCTATAATCAGGCTGCGCTGGGCTCGAAACCGCGATCACCGGTTTAGCTGAACTATTCTCTATCCGGTAATGACGTTTAGCTTCTGAACTATCTTCAAGAAGCAAATCCCATCCCACCAGATTATCCAAATTCAATTTTTGGGAAGATAAATTTATCTGATAATCAGGGTGAGCACCCAATATTGCCTTTATACTGCCATGCAGCTCACTCTCATTAGCCGTGAAATCCAATGCCTGTAGAGAGATTGTTTGTGGTTCATCTGCCGTTTTTTCCTGATAAACAGCATTCACTTTTCCCGAACCACTAATCCCCCCCGTGGGTATACCTACCCCCTGAAGCTGATAATCGAAAGAATCAATATTACCGGCAACACGATATGGATAACCAGCAATGTCTACATTTGCATTAAGATTAAAAGCCAGCTCTTGCTGATTCTTACTGACCTTACTGCTCAATTCCACACTGATATGGTTTTGATCACCCCGTTTCATTAGCAGATTAATATCGCGGACATTCAACTGAACGTGATCATCGCTTTGCCAGATAAGTAAACTGTCAGCGACTTTAATTCTGGCAATATCAAGTTTCCAGCGTTCCCCTTTAGCGACAGGATTTGCTGTATTTCCTTTCGGTGCAACAGGGGCATTCTCTTTTTCCTGAACTTTGCTTTCCGGGGTTAATCGCAACACCGCCCCTTTTAACATCACCTCTTTAACTGCAAGCTGGTGGGAAAGCAGTGGCCACAACTCCACATCCAAGCGCATATTTTCTGCCGTCACTGCCGGCTGCGCCGCTCCCGGTGCAGTCAATGACATGCGCCCGGTAATAATGCTGAGTTTTGGCCAGACATGCCAGCGCATACCGTCTTGCAGAACAAGCTGATAGCCACTCTTCTTTTGCACCTGCTTAACCATATAAGCACGAAAGTCATTCGGGTTCACTAACATGACTAATGCCGCTAAACCGGTAATAATCACGACCAGCAAAATAACCAGTGTCGTCAGTAATCTTTTCATGACTTCCTCAGCTTTATTAAAACGGTAAATGCGACTCAGTAACCGATAAAAACATTAATCTTCATCAATACGGCTACCCACCGCACCTTGCTGATTTTTATATTTTGCATCCTGACGACGATTATATGGACGATCAGCCGGGCCAGATAACGGTTCAAAACTCAACGCACCGATCACCATACCCGGACGCAGCGCCAGAGGCAATTTACCCGAATTATAGAATTCGAGAACAACCTGACCATGCCAGCCCGGATCGATGCGGTGCGCCGTCACATGCACCATCAATCCAAGACGGGCAAGAGAAGAACGTCCATCAAGCCAGCCCACCAAATCATCAGGCAATGTGACGGATTCCAGAGTGACAGCCAGTGCCAACTCTCCGGGGTGGAGGAAAAAAACCTCATCGTCAGGCAGGATAATTTCATCGCTCATCACGCGATCAAGGGCAGCGCTCACTTCATCTTTTGGGCCACTCAAATCAATATACGCGGCAGTATGACCACGGAAAACACGAAACTGATTTCCAAGGCGCACATCAGCCGTTGCCCCGTTAATTCGTTCAATCGGCGGACGCGGAGAAATGACCAATTTACCTTCATCAAGCCATTTAATAATGTCACGGTCACAGAGTCGCATTCTTTTCCCTCTCAAATACGATGATGCTTATCAATGCCTGACAAGCAAAGTTTTATTATTCGCAGAACTGACCAATTTTGGCTTTCAGCACATCAATCGCTACGCGGTTTTTACCCCCGCGCGGCACAATAATATCTGCATATTGTTTTGATGGCTCAATAAATTGCAGAAACATTGGACGTACAGTTTTATGATATTGCTCAATCACAGAATCCAGAGAACGTCCCCGTTCATTAACATCCCGTTTAATACGACGCATAAGGCAAATATCCAACGGGGTATCAATGAAAATAGAGAAGTCCATCTCCTGGCGCAAGCGCTTATCCGTCAATAGTAGAATACCTTCCAGAATAATAACTCTTTTCGGTGCAAAATGAATCGCTTCTGACTTGCGGGTGTGAACGACATAATCATACTGTGGTAATTCAATTGATTTACCGGCTTTCAGATCTTGCAGGTGAGAAAAGAGCAGACTGTGATCCATGGAACTTGGATGGTCATAATTGGTCTTATAACGCTCTTCCATTGACAGATCGCTTTGGTCTTTATAGTAACAATCTTCCGGGATAATACCGATGTTGTGATCACCAACCTGAGCGCGTAATTCACGGTAAAGTGTATTCGCAATGAGACTTTTACCTGAGGCAGATGCACCAGAAATTCCTACAATTGTGCACTGATGTGCTTCGTCAGCCATAATAGAGATTAACCTGATTCTAGAAAAAATGGGGAACAAAGCACCTAAGAGTGCTAAGTCGGGCGAGATTATAGGGAGTTAATGATATCTGTTCCAGTGTAAACAAGATTAAGTCTCATTTTTTTCGAAGCGTTTCGCATAAAAACCATGCAACAGAGATGAATCTGAAAAGAATTCTTTCTTCGATACGCAAAAAACGGGTAATGAAAATATCATGACCCGTTACGACTAATCGAATATGGCAAATATGGGTATTAAACAGCGCGAAATGAGATCTCGGTCGGTATCTTCTCACCCTGCCAGTACATCTGTGCAGAAATATTTGCCGCAATTTCCCGGTAAATATCCGTGAATTCACTATCAGGATTGCTGATAACAGTAGGCTCTCCACGGTCAAGATCTTCACGTAGCGAAATATGCAGAGGAACTTGTCCCAACAGTTTGCAATGATATTTAGCGGCCAGTTTTTCTGCCCCGCTGGTACCAAAAATAGGCTCCAGATGACCACAGTTGCCGCAAATATGCGCACTCATGTTTTCAACGATTCCCAGTACAGGAACTTTCACTTTTTGGAACATGACAATGCCTTTCATCGCATCAATTAAGGCGATATCCTGAGGCGTTGTCACCACCAGCGCCCCCGTGACCGGGATGTTTTGCGACAACGTAAGCTGAATATCACCGGTCCCCGGTGGCATATCAATAACCAGATAATCAAGATCCGGCCATAATGTATCCTGTAGCATCTGCATCAATGCCTTGCTGGCCATCGGGCCACGCCATACCATGGCATTGTCATCCGTCACCAGATAACCAATAGAGTTAGTGGCAAGGCCATGAGTCATAATAGGCGCCATATGCTGCCCATCCGGGGAAGTTGGGCGTTCTTTGGTGGTTCCCAACATGCTCGGAACCGAAGGACCGTAGATATCCGCATCCAGAATACCGACTTTGGCCCCTTCCTGAGCCAACGCCAATGCCAGGTTTACCGCAGTGCTGGATTTACCCACGCCACCTTTACCTGAGCTGACAGCCAAAATATTACGGACACCATTAATTCCCGGCAAATCGTTAGCGCGGCGTAATGTGCTGATATCATGGTTCAATTTCCACGCAACAGATTTTGCCCCGGTCACTGACTGCAATTTTTGCGTTGTCGCCTCTTTCAGCGCTTCAAAACCACGCTGCCAGACAAATGGCATTATCAATTCAATGTGCAGAACCTCATCAAGCATCGTACAGTGATGCAGCGCTTTCAGAGCTGTCAGATCGCGTTCCAGTGTCAGGTGTGTAAAGGTAGCAAGTATTTTTGCTACCTGAGATTTCAGCAGGTCAGGGTTGGTCTGCTCGGGGGATTTTGCGCTCATCCCGGCTCCTTTGATTGTCATGATTAACTATAAAGCCATCCTTTCATCATAACAGAACCCAATGAGTTCGGATAAGGTCAGCAACAAAAACCCACTTCTCACTCACTGATTCAATTTTTATCCAATAAAACCCGCGAAGATCAAGAGTTACCCTAGCGACAATTTTTTTGATCAGGTAACATCAAACTCCCTTTTCATTTATTGGAAGTCAGATCCTTACTATGTCTCAAGTCGCAAAAAAATTATTGGTGACGTGTGCGTTGCCATATGCTAACGGTCCAATCCATCTTGGTCACATGCTGGAACATATCCAGGCAGATATTTGGGTCCGTTTTCAGCGAATGCGCGGCAAAGAGGTTCACTTTATCTGCGCCGATGACGCTCACGGAACACCAATCATGCTGAAAGCACAGCAAATGGGTATTGCTCCCGAAGAGATGATCGCCGCCGTGAATCAGGAGCATCATCAGGATTTTACTGGCTTTTCAATCAGCTATGATAACTATCACTCTACACACAGCAGAGAGAACCAGGAATTATCAACTGAAATCTATCTGGCGCTGAAAAAGAACGGCCACATTAAGAACCGCACTATTTCTCAGTTATACGATCCTGAGAAAGGGATGTTTCTGCCTGATCGCTTTGTAAAAGGCGCCTGCCCGAAATGCAAGGCAGAAGATCAATATGGCGATAACTGTGAAGTTTGTGGTTCAACTTACAGCCCAACAGAACTGATTAACCCACGTTCTGCTGTCTCCGGCGCAACGCCAGAAATGCGTGAGTCAGAGCACTTTTTCTTCGATCTACCTGCATTCAGTGACATGTTACAAGCATGGACCCGTTCCGGCGCATTACAGGAACAGGTTGCTAACAAGATGCAGGAATGGTTTGAATCCGGCTTACAGCAGTGGGATATCACCCGTGATGCACCTTATTTTGGTTTCGAAATTCCTGATGCACCGGGCAAATATTTCTATGTCTGGCTGGATGCGCCTATTGGCTATATGGGTTCTTTCCAAAACCTGTGTGACAAACGCGGCAATCTGAGCTTTGATGAGTTCTGGGCAAAAGATTCCACCGCCGATCTTTATCACTTTATTGGTAAAGACATTGTCTATTTCCACAGCTTGTTCTGGCCTGCCATGCTGGAAGGCAGCGGTTACCGCAAACCAACAAATCTGTTTGTTCACGGCTACGTCACCGTCAACGGCACGAAAATGTCCAAATCCCGCGGTACGTTTATCAAAGCCGGCACTTATCTGGATTATCTGGATGCAGACTGCCTACGTTATTACTATGCGGCCAAACTCTCTTCCCGTATTGATGATATCGACCTGAACCTGGAAGATTTTGTTCAGCGTGTTAACAGCGATATCGTTAATAAAGTTGTTAACCTGGCTTCCCGTAACGCGGGTTTCATCAATAAACGCTTTAGTGGCAAGCTGGCGGATAAACTGGCTGATCCGGCGCTTTACCAGAAGTTTATTGATGGCGCGAAAGTGATTGAAGAAGAGTTCAACAATCGCGAATTCAGTAAAGCAATCCGTGAAATCATGGCATTGGCTGATTTGGCAAACCGTTATGTGGATGAGCAAGCTCCGTGGGTTGTGGCAAAAGAAGAAGGCCGTGATGCGGATCTTCAAGCTATCTGTTCAATGGGCATTAACCTGTTCCGCGTTCTGATGACTTTCCTGAAACCGGTTTTGCCAAGTCTGGCAGAACGCGCAGAAGCTTTCCTGAATACAGAACTGACCTGGAATGGCATTGAACAACCTCTGCTGGATCATCAGGTTTCCACCTTTAAGGCCCTGTTTAACCGCATTGATATGGATAAAGTCGATGCGATGGTTACTGCGTCTAAAGAAAGCATCAGTGCACCACAAAAAGTCAGCGGTCCACTGGCAGAAGATCCGATTCAGGATACAATCACTTTTGATGATTTCGCCAAAGTTGATATGCGCGTCGCCCTTATCAAACAGGCTGATTTTGTAGAAGGCTCAGATAAGCTGCTGAAGCTGACGCTGGATCTTGGTGGTGAAACCCGCCAAGTGTTTTCCGGTATCCGCTCCAGCTACCCTGATCCAAAAGCACTGGATGGCCGTTTAACTATAATGGTTGCTAACCTGGCTCCGCGTAAAATGCGCTTCGGTATTTCTGAAGGAATGGTGATGGCTGCTGGGCCTGGCGGAAAAGATATCTTCCTGCTCAGTCCTGACAGTGGCGCACAACCGGGTATGCAGGTTAAATAACAGTCAATTTATTGCCAATATACCCAATAGATTTCAAGTTGCAGCGCGGCGGCAAGTGAACGCATCCCCAGGAGCATAGATAACGATGTGACTGGGGTAAGTGAACGCAGCCAACAAAGCAGCAACTTGAAAGATGAAGGGTATATATCTTACAAGCGGGGATCAACAATGGTCCCCGCTTTTTTTGAATGTGATCTATGGCACATTCCCAGGGTTAATTGTATGATGAATTCCTCACTGGAATTAGGAATTTTGTTATGTCGTTTCGTGAAGTACTGATTATAGGTTGGCAGTACCTGCGAGCATTTGTACTGATTTATCTATGTTTGTTGGCAGGCAATGCCATCTCTGCTCTGTTACCCATCGCAGTCCCCGGCAGCATTATCGGTATGTTGATATTGTTTGTCTTATTGGCTTTCCAATTGATCCCTGCCCACTGGGCAAAACCAGGTTGCAGTCTGTTACTGAGAAATATGACCCTGCTGTTTCTGCCTATTGGTGTAGGCGTTATGAATTATTACGATCAACTCAGCCAACAGATATTACCGATTGTCCTCTCATGCCTGATCAGCACCGCAATGGTTATGATTATTGTTGCTTACAGTTCCCATTATGTTCACCGCGAACGTTCAATTATTGGCTCTGTATCAGAAGTTAAGACTAAACAAGAAAAACAAGAGAAATAAGTATGTTAAGTCACATTTGGTGGTCACTGCCATTAACATTGATTGTATTCTACGCCGCCAGAAAACTTTCACTAAGATTCAGAATTCCTATTCTGAATCCCTTATTGGTTTCTATCGCTGTACTGATTCCAATATTGTTAATAACCAATACCCCTTATGAGCACTATTTCGCCGGCAGCCGAATTCTTAATGATCTGCTCCAGCCCGCCGTGGTTGCGCTGGCATTTCCTTTATATGAACAGTTGCACCAGATCCGCTCCCAATGGAAGTCCATTATCAGTGTCTGTTTTATCGGCAGTATTGTCGCTATGGTTACAGGTACAGCTATTGCATTGTGGATGGGCGCAACACCTGAAATGGCCGCCTCGATACTGCCTAAATCAGTCACTACGCCGATCGCAATGGCAGTAGCAGATGCAATCGGTGGTATTCCGGCAATCAGTGCCGCTTGCGTCATTTTTGTCGGTATTCTTGGGGCAATATTTGGTCATAGCCTGTTCGATCTCTTGCAAGTGAAAACCAAAGCATCGCGTGGTTTGGCAATGGGAACGGCATCACATGCTTTAGGCACCGCCCGTTGTACAGAAGTCAATTTTGTTGAAGGCGCATACAGTTCATTAGCATTGATGACCTGCGGTATCATTACTTCACTGACTGCCCCTTTTATATTCCCAGTGCTGCTATATCTATTTAGTTAATTACCCGTTGAAAAATTTGATACAAATCTCTCAATTACCAACTTTAATTACATAATTTTCATTATTTTTGTGATGCTTGTCACATTAAAAATCTAATCAGAGCATCTAGAATGATCTTAAGTTAATTTGGAGATCATTCTATGCAAGCTCGCTTTCGCTCTATCTGGGCACAATTGCCATCTAAACTACAGGGCGCACTTTTGCCTTATGCAGGAAACGACAACTTTCCTGCCATGTTGACGGCTGAACAAGCTGAATCGGTCAAGAAAACCTGTGGCTTTGACGATAACACATTGGCTATCGCCCTGCTGCCACTTGCAGCGGCATGTTCCCTGGCTCCGATATCACATTTTAATGTCGGCGCAATTGCCCGTGGCGAAAGCGGAAATCTCTACTTCGGCACAAATATGGAATTTACCAATGTGCCATTACAGCAAACTATTCATGCGGAACAATGTGCTATTACTCACGCCTGGTTACGCGGCGAGAAAAAACTGGTATCTATCACGGTTAATTACTCTCCATGCGGTCACTGCCGCCAGTTTATGAATGAACTTAATAGTGACACACAATTAGAGATCCACTTGCCAAAACAGGCACCTTCAACATTAGGTCACTATTTACCAGACGCTTTCGGTCCAAACGATTTGGGTATCACTACTCTGTTGATGGACCCGGTTAATCATGGTTATAAACTAGAAACCACTGATAAACTTGTACTAACCGCACTAGATGCGGCAAACCGAAGCCACGCTCCATACAGCAATTCATACAGTGGTATAGCACTGCTGGGAAAAGATGGAAAAATCTATCCTGGGCGTTATGCAGAAAATGCCGCATTTAACCCAAGTTTACCCCCGTTGCAAGCTGCCCTGATCCTGATGAATATTTCTGGTGGTGATTGTCTGTCTATCGAAAGAGCGGTATTAGTTGAGAGAAAAAACAGCGACTTGTCCCAACAAAGTGCAACTCAATCCACACTTGCTGCACTAGGCTGTAGTAAATTTGAGTATCATACGTTCTGAATTCAGAGAAAAATGCGCTTTTCCCTCCATTCAGATCATAGGTATCTCAATATCGTTGAACCGACCTCAAAACATCTGAAGCTAATCAGGTCAATTCCCCAACTGGATATTCTGGCAACAATTGAAGGGTATTCAGCAGGATTGATAAGCCTGTAACGTATGGTTATAGATCATGTTTATTTTCGGAGCTTTATGCTCCAAAATGGTTTCATAATGTTCCATTTTGGTGTAGTGTGATGCTTATCAAAGGATACAGTCACAGGTGTGCCAATGATTGGAAGTTTTAAGGATGGAGAAAATGGCTCACTATGTCGATTTTACCTCTATAACAAAAGAAGTAGGGAATTCCCGACCAGTATTGAGGGGCAATTACGACGCAAACTCAGTATGTTGGAGGCAGCCAGCACAGAAAGGTCTTTATTCCAACCTCGCAGTAATAATTACGAGCGATTGGCCAGTAACTTGGAAGGTTGGTCAAGTATACGGGTAAATATCCAGTGGCGGCTCATTTTTCGCTGGCGTGATGGTGCCGCATATGATGTTTATCTCGATCCGCACAAATATTAATGGGGGACACTATGGATACTATTACGGCAGAACCGACTACCGTTGGTGAGATGCTTAACGAAGAATTTTTAAAGCCGATGAATATTACTCAGCAGCAATTGGCTGACGCTATGAGCGTATCACGTAAAGTTATCGGCCAAATTGTCAATAATTCTCGTCGCTTAAGTGTCGAAGAAGCGAGCATGTTAGCAGCACTTTTTGAAGTTGACGATGATTTCTGGATCAACCTACAGGCAGCACATGATCGCTGGAAAGCGCGAAATCTGATCGCTACCCATCATTACAAACCTATTAATTTCATCCTTGCAGCGGGAAAGCCTGCTGGTTAGCATCCTCAACCGTGCGTATACGAAATTGGTATCGACGGCTTTGCCGGGCATCACGCCCGGCGATAGGAAGTCAAATGCACACGAAATATTAACGCCCCTTTTTATGAAAATTATGTAGATATCTATAACCTGGATGGAGGATTTTCTCCTAAAAAAATAATTAACGTAACATTTTATTAGCTAAATCTGGATGTTATCTCTCATTTTTACTCATAATACCTCTAATTAAGTAACATTTGCTGTACATATTTTTCCTATCTCTTAGGATCTATAGCTGACCTTGTTATCCATTTAGTTCAAAGAGTAAGATTCATGGAACTGGAACACGAAAGTAAACGTCCATTATATATTCCCTATTCGGGCCCCATCCTGTTGGAATTTCCCCTGCTAAATAAAGGCAGTGCCTTTACTGAAGCAGAACGCGGCAACTTTAACCTCCATGGCTTATTGCCGGAAACGGTTGAAACCATCGAAGAACAAGCTGAACGCGCCTATCGGCAGTATCTTGATTTCAAAAATGATGCAGATAAACACATTTATCTGCGAAATATTCAAGACACTAACGAAACTCTGTTCTACCGCCTGCTGGATGCACATTTGAGCGAAATGATGCCAATCATTTATACCCCAACGGTTGGTGAAGCTTGTGAACATTTTTCTGATATTTACCGCCGCGCCCGTGGCTTGTTCATCTCATATCCAAATAAAACGCATATTGATGACATGCTGCAAAATGCGACTAAACAAAATGTAAAAGTTATCGTTGTCACCGATGGTGAACGTATTCTTGGTCTGGGTGACCAAGGTATCGGCGGTATGGGTATTCCTATTGGTAAACTTTCCCTGTATACCGCCTGTGGAGGTATCAGCCCGGCTTATACACTGCCGGTAGTCCTGGATGTGGGAACGAACAACCCCCAGCGCCTGAATGACCCGTTATATATGGGCTGGCGCCATCCGCGTATTACCGGTGCAGAATATGATGAATTTGTTGATGAATTTATTCAGGCTGTTAAGCGCCGCTGGCCAAATGTACTGCTACAGTTTGAAGATTTCGCGCAAAAAAATGCCATGCCCCTGCTTGACCGCTATCGCCATGAGATTTGTTGCTTTAATGATGACATTCAGGGAACCGCCGCTGTTACACTCGGTAGCCTGATTGCAGCCAGCCGCGCTGCCGGTCGTCAATTAAAAGATCAAACTGTCACTTTCCTGGGGGCAGGTTCCGCTGGTTGCGGGATCGCAGAGCAGATTGTCGCCCAAATGAAATCTGAAGGTTTAAGTGAAGAACAAGCTCGCGCCCGTATTTTCATGGTTGATCGTTTCGGTTTACTGACAGATAAACTGCCAAATTTATTGGATTTCCAGAATAAACTGGTGCAAAAAAGCGACTCCTTGGCTGAATGGGATGTGAACAGCGATTCTATCTCTCTACTTGACGTTGTTCGTAATGCTAAACCTACGGTATTAATTGGCGTTTCAGGTCAAGCAGGTCTGTTTACAGAAGAGATCATCCGTGAGATGCATAAACACTGTGAACGTCCAATCGTTATGCCATTATCCAACCCAACTTCCCGTGTTGAAGCCCGTCCTGAAGATATTATTAACTGGACTAATGGCGCTGCTCTGGTTGCAACAGGTAGCCCATTCAATCCGGTAAAATACAAAGATCAAGAGTACCCAATCGCTCAATGTAACAACTCCTATATTTTCCCTGGAATTGGCTTAGGTGTTATTGCCTCCGGGGCCAAACTCGTCACTGACGGCATGTTGATGACGGCAAGCCGGACATTAGCTGATTGTTCACCACTAGCTAAACAGGGTACAGGCCCGTTACTGCCACTTATTGATGATATTCAGGAAGTTTCTCGCAAAATTGCGAAACAAGTTGCAAAAGAAGCGCAAAGACAAGGTGTTGCAACTGTCACGTCAGACGGTGCGTTGGATGAAGCGATTGAACGTAACTTCTGGAAACCGGAATATCGCGTATATAAACGTACTTCATTGTGATGGTTATCCGCCAGGATCGGGCAAAACGTTTCCCACATTATCGGCTGTTACTCGTCCCTGGCGAGTCTGGCATAAACCCAGAAGACAGAAACGACGAGCACCACAGCCTTTAAACCCACTATAACCTCTATGCCGCATATTCATTGCGGCATTTCACTATCTGAAAATCCTGCAAGATTTTTTCCTCATATTTCCGCCCACATTAGCCGAAGGTCTATGGCAATTTTTACTAAATTATACTTAACTGATATAGTATTATTGAATTGCACATTCACAGCAAAAAAAATATATATGCTTTACGAATTTAACATGACACTTCTATTTTCTTCATTTCTCTTATATATTTATGGGATTGGGATATGATACTCCCAATCCCTAAAAGAAAAAACATTCCCAACATGCTAATTACATCAATAATATCATTAATTCCATAGCATTAGATGTTTATTTGGTGATAAGCCGATGAAACTTTGCAATGATATTCTGCTTCCCTCAGAAAAGCTACGAATTGCATGGGGTTTCCTGGTGTTTATTATTATTAAATCTCCCAATTCTGGCTTAATACAAATAGATGGAGGAAGAGAACCCCGCCAATCATGTTCTGAACTATCTTCAATCAACTCGGTAATAGGAATAGCGGGAACATCCCACAACTCTAATTCCCCTCCACTTACAGGTACTTTTATATATATGTTTACAGAAAATTGCCCGAGCAAATTGACAGATTGTTGTTGAAGGCCATCAAAATGAGGTTGTATTTCAGACATGATAGAGAGTTCTGGTCTTCTCATGACCCTGGCAATCCCCGCATGCATCTTTTTACCTTCAAAATTTGCAATACTGGCACCCGCAGACCATACTTCATCCAGTTCTAAACGAAATTTATCGAAAGGCGCCAGCATTGGAGCACAGAAATTTCTGACGTTTCTTATTGCGGGTAATGCATTCTCAAAATATCTTTTATAGCTATCACTATCTTTAGGTTTTCCAAAAGTCGAATTATAAGGCACACCAACTCTATCAACACCATAATCGACTAAAACAATTTTATCTCCTTTTTTTAAATCATGAAGATAATGTTCCAGATTTTCATGAGAGAGGAAAAAATCAGAAAGTTTATTTGAAATATGACTATCTACATATTTTTTCACATGAACTGCTAACACTTCATCATTAAATAACTTATCGAGATCACTTTCTTGCAAAGAATTAGATAAAATCACTTCATTTTTCATAAAAGTCACCTTGTTATACTTAACATGATTTTGGAAAATTCTCCTACATAAAAATACACCAGAAAATGTTAATTCCAATATTCTATCCAGTAAAAGCACTTTTAATCAACACGATATTAATCACCAAAATAGATATAGATATATATTTAAGTTATTTTACTAATTCCACATTTAATAATAGTGAAAGCTTATGATTGCAATGATTTTATTTTATGAGATTTACTATAACCTTAAAAACAATCAATTTAATATTCAATGATAATTATAATGATAAATAAACAACATAATCCCTCATAAATTCCTGGCAGATCAGAATGGGCATATCTACCGCAGAAACAGATTCGGCAATATATTATTATTTAACATCAATATTGAGCATAAAGTAAACCGTGTGAAAATCAAAAATAACATACCAGAATTCATAAAAATAATATACATATTCTTAACCTGAATATTGTTATCGAATTTTATTTTAATGTCTTAATCTTCCAGTATTTTTTCAATCTCAACATTTGACTGCACCCTTACATTAAGAATCGGGCTTTACGGTATATCCGCAGCGTCTACAACGCCTTAAAAACAGGAAATGAGAAGTGAAGCCACCATATGATACCCCAGATACGATGCCTGCCGACTGCGGCGGGACAAAATATCAAGAAGCAGACAACAAAAAACCACTGTCAGGCTTTTTTCTTATAGAGAAAACTTGCTTCGGAATTTCAGGTAAAGTAGCCTTTAGTCAATATTAGTCATTGATACATATTAAAGGCAAAAGCATGTGGAAGCTCCTGATAATTGGTCTGTTATTCATCGCAGGGATGCTGACGCTCACAGCTATTGCACTTGATCGCTGGATTAGCTGGAAAACGGCCCCTTATATTTTTAATGACCTCAAAAAACTTCCTGAACGTGAAGTGGGTATGGTGCTTGGTACGTCTAAATACTACCATTCTGGCGCACCCAATCAGTATTATATGTACCGCATTCAGGGTGCAGTTAATGCTTATAACAGCGATAAAATCAAATATCTATTACTGAGTGGCGACAATGCCCAGCAAAGTTATAACGAACCTGTCACCATGCGCAGGGATTTAGTAAAAGCAGGTATTCCTGCCACAAACATCGTGCTGGATTTTGCTGGTTTCAGAACGCTTGATTCGATAGTCAGAACCCGTAAAGTTTTTGACACCAATGATTTTACGATTATCACTCAACGATTCCATTGCGAACGGGCGCTGTTTATCGCTATACATATGGGAATTGACGCTCAGTGCTATGCAGTTTCCACACCTAAAAATATGATTACCGTCCGGTTACGTGAAATAATTGCCCGCCTTGGCGCCTTGACTGATCTCTATATTTTGAAACGCGAACCGCGTTTCCTGGGTCCTTTGATCCCAATTCCTGCTCCGCATAAAATACCAGAAGGTATAACCGATTATCCGGCGGTAACCCCGGAAGAATTGCAGGAAATGGACAAAACCCAGCCTAAGAGGAGCGTGCCAATGCCGCCGTAACATTTCGCCACAGCCATTCTAATGGCCCTTGCTGGTGACAGCGTAACCACCAGCATGAAAAAAGAATATTTACGGTCCAAATAAATGGAATAAATGCCAGTAACTCCAGACGGCTGAATTGACCAAATAATCCAAAGTGATAAAACAACACAGTACAGATTAAAGTTTGCAGTAAATAATTACTCATCGCCATTCGTCCAACCTGCCTGAGCCAGCGATTAATTCGCCAACATACAATTACCGGCCAGAAACCATAAATCAAAGCCATATAACCCAGCGCCTGAAATGGAATTACCAATTCAGAAAGGATATAGCCAACAATACCTGACCAAAAGTAATCCCAGTCATGCGCATATTGGAGCGCCACAGAGAATATCTGGACAGCAACACTGAGAGGTATCAGTAATAGCGCCACATTTCGATAATGGCTCACCGGAAATTCACCTTTCAGCCAGCCATTACGCACCAATCCGGCACCACATAACATAATGCCGATCAGTTGCCAGCCATACTGAACAAACAGCATGACCATCATCAACATAACCTGATTAAAACGTTCTTCTATTGCCAGCCATCCACCACCCGTTTTCCAGAATATTTCGTATAACATGTGGAATTCGGTCGGTCGCCAGGCATCGTTAGATTCACCTCTGGAAAAAAAACCAAGAATAAATAACAGCACTAATCCAATCAGATAAAAAATAGCGCCTTGCATAAATAACCGGCTACTGGTGCTATTTTGACTAATCAGATGAAAACTAAAAAAACCGGCCAAACTGTAAGAGAGTAAAATATCACCATCCCAGAACAAGATGCCATGTATCCCGCCAATCAGGGCAAGTATGATTAATCGTGGGTAGTTCCAGACTTTGCCCCTTGGCAGTAGTAACTCCAGTGTTGCACCAAATAAGAAGGCAAAAATACACAGGAATTTTCCCTGAGCAAAGATACTGAGCACAGACCAGATAATCAAATCAGTTGCAGAAGCAGAACCATTATATGCCGGGTTCAAATAAGCCGCGGATGGCAAAGCAAAACCGGAGATATTGAGCAGCAATATCCCCAGAATCGCCAGACCACGAATACTGTCCAGTGAACCAATTCTCTGGCGGGTCATTCTTATTATCCCGATGCAAAAATTACAAATGGCGTGTTGTGCGTAAAAACTCCTGACGGGTATTTTGACTGGATTTAAACAATCCCCCCAAGGATGTCGTTGTCGTGGTACTGGTTGCATCACGGATGCCCCGGGCTTTCACACAATAATGGACCGCATCAATAGATACGGCAACATTATTGGTGCCAAGAAGTGTCTGTAATGCAATCAAGATCTGTTGGGTCAGACGCTCCTGTACCTGTGGGCGCTGCGAAAAAAACTGCACAATGCGGTTAATTTTAGATAACCCAATCACTTTATCTTTCGGGATATAGGAAACAGTCGCCTTACCATCAATAGTCACAAAATGATGTTCACAGGTACTGGTTAACGTGATATCACGCACCGTCACCATTTCATCCACTTTCATTTTATTTTCTATCAATGTGATTTTCGGGAAATTACTGTAGTCCAGCCCTGAAAAAATTTCATCAACATACATTTTTGCAATACGGCTGGGGGTTTCCGCCAAACTGTCATCACTTAGATCAAGATTCAACAGTTTCATAATTTCCGTCATATGCTCCTCAATCCGCACTTTGCGCACTTCCGGCATCAACGCCTGACCACGAAGAGGAGTTTCAAGACCACGAGCTTCCAGCGCCGAATGCACAAGCTCAGCTTCTTTACTTAGGGATGACATTGTTTTCTCCAAAGGTATTACTTTCCATTATCTGGCGGGTAGTGAAATTGATGTTCGAGTCATTAGTACTATAACTAAGGCAATCTGATATTTCGCGCCACGTTAACATCGCGGCCATGATTGGTATAGCACAACCAAGCGTCTGAGCCAACAATTCAGTTCGCTTGGATGTGGGATAAACTGATATTTGCATGTGCGTTTTATGGCATCACATACGAGCTTCACCAACTGGTTTACTCCTGTTACAAACCAGCAACCCAGCAATCACCAAAGTGATCAATGCCACATACAACGCAGGTTCCAGTTTCCCGGTTATCGCAGTGGAAACCGCTGACAGCACCGGCCCAACAAGCTGCCCAATAGCATAGCCTGTAGTCAGCAACCCGGCCATATAACGGCTATGTTCTGGTGCCAGTTCACGCCCATACTGAAACGCCATTTGCACCGCGCACATAAAACCACCACCAATCAGCAAAGCGCTTAAGGCCAAGCCACTTATTCCCGGCACAATCTCAGCGATAAGAATCCCCACGGCCTGGATCCATAAAGTGATTGCCAGCCGGATTTGGGTTGTCAGCATATGACGGGTCAGAATAGCGAAACCGATGCCGATGACTGCGGCGCCACCAAATATCGGCCAGACAAACTGAGCAAACAAGCTGCCAGGAAAACGATCACTTGCCATTTGCGAAAGAAAAGTGGCAGGCAAAATATAACCAAACCCCGCCAAACTGTAGCTCCATACCAACCGCTTAATTGCGGGTGTCCAAATCAGCTTCTTCACCTCAGTCTGTGAACGGTGCAGTTTACCGCTACGGGGCAAATGCTGACTAATATAGAGACTAAAAATCAGCGCCACAATGCCATACAACATCCATGCTTCGGCAGCACTCAGTTGCCATGCCTGAAT
Organism: Photorhabdus temperata; assembly: GCF_025384845.1. Classification (NCBI taxonomy): domain Bacteria; kingdom Pseudomonadati; phylum Pseudomonadota; class Gammaproteobacteria; order Enterobacterales; family Morganellaceae; genus Photorhabdus; species Photorhabdus temperata. The sequence goes on from NZ_JAJAFX010000006.1 coordinate 66,536, forward strand.
CCCGACAGCAAGAATACCAGTAAAGAATATCCCGACTCCAGGTCCCGCAAATATGGCAACACCCAACGCAGGGCGGTTCAAGCTGGCTAACTGCTCATTTACCCATGCCGCCACCAGCACTAATGTCAAGCCACTTGCCCAACCAATAAAAAAACGGGCGACACTGTGTAATATCGGCCCATCCAGCAGTGCAGAGAGCAACGTGATAATGACCACTCCCCATAATCCTGCCCAGAGCCGATATTCAATAAAACGGCGCGCCCGCATCGCATCATAGGAACCCGCCAGATATCCCAGATAATTAAAAGCTGCGACGATACCTGCGCCAGTCAGACTAATCTGGGATTCTGCGATCATTAAGGGAACTTGAGGAGTGAAGGTAAAACGTCCAATTCCCATAGCAACAACCAGTGCCAAAAAACCACTCATTGCGATATGAAAAGCCTGATAGCTGTAATTCGGCTGGGGAGAAGTTGAATTGTTCATCGTCATGAAAACATCATTTTTTAATTTGTTTTTCACAAGCTATAACAAAAATCAAATGCAATACACTCTTCTTATTAATAAAATTTACATAAAGACGTAAAGTATTTCTTCCCCTTAATAAAGTATTCAGTAAGCCTTAAGTTACGGTATCTGGGACGACAAAGTATTTGAAATCTCATGCTCCGTTCTATTCGTTCACCTTTGACCAAGGTTAAATCAGACTGTTACAGCGCAACATAAACTGATCCTGCACTCAATAGTGCAATAATGATACTGTCAAGCCGCTGCCAGAAATGTATGCTTTGTCATGTTGTGTGTACCAATATTATTAATAAGGAGCTTTTTATGTATAAAGAATTCCAAGGCAAAACAGCAATTGTTACCGGAGGTGGAACCGGTATAGGACGGGCAATCAGTATCATGCTAGCGAAACAAGGTGCTGCCGTGGCAGTTATCTATTCACAAAGTGAACTTGAAGCTCAGGAAACAACAGAATCTATTATCCGGGACGGAGGGCAAGCCATAGCAATAAAAGCCGATATTGCCGATGAATCCGCTGTGCAGGCAATGATCAACACTGTTGCCGAAAAATTTAACGGTATCGACTACCTGATTAATAATGCAGGGACAACAAAGCAACTTCAATTTGATGATCTCGAATCTATATCCGACAGTATTTGGGATACCATTCTTGACGTTAACGTGAAAGGCACATTTCATTGTTGCCGGTATGCAGCACCTTATCTTAGGAAAAGAGCGGGTAGTGCTATCGTGAATGTCGGTAGTATCTCTGGTGAAACCGGTCATGGTTCTTCCATTCCCTATGCGGTTTCCAAATCAGCCATTCACGGGCTCACAAGATCATTGGCACGTGCGTTGGCGCCATCAATAAGAGTTAACTGCGTGGCACCAGGCGCGGTCGAAACCAGGTGGTGGAAAGGACTGGAGGAGAAAATGCGAACCCTCTGTACACATTTGCCTTTAGAACGCATCTCAACACCAGAAGATGTTGCAGAAATAACCTTGATGTTACTAAAAGCAGAAGCAATGACAGGGCAGATCATCAAGATTGACAGCGGTCAAACTTTATAAAATTTACCTGATAACATCGTAAATATTGCTAGCTGGTTGACTTCAGATTCGATCTGACTTACTACAGCGACCAGCTATTTACTCTAAGTGAACGTCAGATAATTCACATGCTCATCTTTGCCAAAATGAGCTAATTCTCAAAGGATATTACATGTGTATAACCCTTACTGATGTGGATAAAGACAACTACGAAGCTGTCTGTGATCTAAGTGTAGCCAAGCACCAGTATGAATATGTTGCAGACAATACGTGGTCACTCGTTGAATCAAAATTCAATCCCTCATACCAAACACGCACTATTTGCTTAGACGGCAAACCTGTCGGATTTTTTATGTGGGTGCCTGAGACGGAGCGGAGAATATCGATTTGGCGATTTATGGTGGATCAGCACTATCAAAACAAGGGTATTGGGCGCAAAGCAATGCTGTTGGCCCTTGATGAAATTAGGCGAACAGATAAATTGGAAGAGATCGAAATCTGTTACAACCCGAATAATTCTGTCGCGCAAAACTTTTATGCCAGCTTTGGTTTCGTTGAAGTCGGCACGGATGAAGACAGTGAAGACATGTTGGCAATTATTAAAGTTTAATATCACTAACGCATATGATGATCTCTGCCATAATGGTGCTATTATAAAATGCTATCTGGGAGCACCATTATGGATCACTGTCACACCTCTGGATTGATCTCTTTAGAACAAGCACTGGAAAAACTCCTGACGCAAGTTGCACCACTGACTGACACAGAAACCGTCAATCTCATCCCATCATCAGGGCGGATTACCGCGGCAGATATTCTTTCTCCTATCAATGTCCCGCCTTTTGCTAACTCAGCAATGGATGGTTATGCCGTTCGCTATGCCGATTTGAATGGAAACATCCCTCTTCCTCTGGCAGGAAAAGCACTGGCTGGCGCGCCTTTTCAGGGAGAATGGCCTGCGACAACCTGCATCCGGATTATGACCGGCGCTCCTGTTCCCGCAGGTGCTGATACTGTCATTATGCAAGAGCACACAGAAGTTACTGATGATGGCGTTGTTTTCTCTCAACCAGCCAAACGGGGCCAGAATATCCGTCTGGCGGGCGAAGATATCGCCAAAGGGACGGTAGTATTGCCGGCAGGCAGTAAATTATCCACCGCTCAATTACCACTGATTGCCTCTCTGGGAATCGCTGAAATCGAAGTGGTTCGCAAATTAAAAGTTGCCATTTTCTCCACCGGTGATGAACTGCAAGCCATCGGCCAGCCACTTAAAGAAGGCCAGATTTATGATACCAACCGCTTTGCTGTTCGCCTGATGTTGGAAAAACTGGACTGCGACGTTATTGATTTAGGCGTTATTGCCGATAATCCCAAAGCCTTGCGCAAGGCTTTCGAAGAAGCGGATCAAAAAGCGGATTTAGTTATCAGCAGTGGCGGCGTCTCTGTGGGTGAAGCAGACTACACCAAGCAGATGTTGGATGAACTGGGAGAAATCCGTTTCTGGAAACTGGCAATTAAACCGGGTAAACCTTTTGCTTTTGGCAAATTGAAAAACGCCTGGTTCTGTGGTTTGCCTGGTAATCCAGTTTCAGCTGTCCTGACCTTCTATCAACTGGTGCAACCTCTAATCGCCCGTCTGTCCGGTTTTACAGCATGGCAACCACCCATGCGCCTCCATGCCAAGGTGACTACGCCATTGAAAAAAACACCGGGAAGAACAGATTTTCAACGCGGTATTGTCTCTGTAAATAAACAAGGTGAGCTGGAAGTCCGCACGACAGGACATCAAGGTTCTCATATATTCAGTTCATTCAGCCTGGGTAACTGCTTTATCGTTCTGGAGCGCGAACGTGGCCGGGTAGAAGCTGGCGAAATTGTTAAGATCGAATTGTTCAATCATCTATTGAAAAACGAATAATGACCATTGAACTGACAGACGCAGAAACCCTGCGCTATAACCGTCAGATTGTCCTGCGTGGGTTTGATTTTGACGGCCAGGAAAAACTGAAATCCTCAAAGATCCTGATAGTGGGTACGGGTGGCTTAGGTTGTGCTGCATCCCAGTATCTGACAGCAGCAGGCGTGGGAACGATAACACTGTTGGATTTTGATACCGTTTCTCTCTCGAATCTGCAACGGCAGATCCTGCATCGAGATGAACGCATCGGGATGGCTAAGGTACACTCGGCCAAAATAACGCTTCAAGCAATAAACCCGCATGCCACCATCAACACCGTCGATGCATTGCTGGAAGATCAGGCGCTGGATGAACTTATTAGCGAAAATGATGCTGTACTGGATTGCACTGATAATGTGACGATCCGCGAACAGTTGAATCGCCTATGCCTGGTCAGGAAAACTCCACTGGTTTCCGGCGCAGCTATTCGTATGGAAGGACAATTAACCGTATTTACTTATCAGCCGGATTCCTCCTGCTACCACTGCTTGAGCAGACTGTTTGGTGAAAATAACCTGACTTGTGTAGAAGCGGGCGTGATGGCACCACTGGTCGGTACCATCGGGACATTGCAAGCCATGGAAACCATCAAATTACTCACTGGATATGGCAAGGTAAGCAGCGGAAAGGTTTTGCTGTTTGATGCCATGACGATGCAATTCCGTGATATTAAATTACTGAAAGATCCCAATTGCGAAGTGTGCAGCAGCTAACCATCCACTGATGAACATAAGTTGCCCCAGTTATCTAAACCGGAGCAACTTATTCTGCAAAGCGCTTACTCAGTAATCCCCTGACTTCTCAGGTATTCATCATAAGTCCCTTTAAAATCAACGACTGTATTAGATTTAATTTCCAGAACACGGCTTGCCAATGAGCTGACAAATTGCCGATCATGAGAAACAAATATCAAAGTCCCTTTATACAACTCAAGAGCCAGGTTCAAGGATTCAATGGATTCCATATCCAGGTGGTTTGTTGGCTCATCCATTATCAGAATATTTGGCTGTTGCATCATCAACTTGCCAAACAGCATCCGGCCTTTTTCACCACCAGATAACACCTTAACTTTCTTCTTAATATCATCCTGACCGAACAATAAACGCCCTAGCACGCTGCGAACAGCTTGCTCGTCGTCCCCTTCTCTCTTCCACTGACTCATCCAATCGAAAACCGTCAGATCGCAGTCAAAATCGCCGGCATGATCCTGAGCATAGTAACCAATGCTGCTATTTTCAGACCATTTAACCGTGCCACTGTTTGGCTCTGCTTCACCAACCAGTGTTTTCAGGAAAGTCGTTTTACCGATACCGTTAGCACCGATAACCGCCATTTTCTCGCCAACTTCCAGCAACATATTGAGATTTTTAAACAGCGGGCCATTGTCATAGCCTTTCGTCAAACCTTCCAGTTCCAGAGCATTACGGAATAATTTCTTATCCTGCTCAAAGCGGATATAGGGATTCTGACGGCTGGATGCTTTCACTTCATCCAACTGAATTTTATCAATCTGACGGGCACGGGAAGTCGCCTGTTTTGATTTGGAGGCATTGGCACTGAAACGGCTGACAAAAGATTGCAACTCCGCAATCTGTGCTTTCTTCTTCGCATTATCAGCCAGCAGACGTTCACGTGCCTGAGTTGCAGCAACCATATATTCATCATAATTGCCGGAGAACAGACGTAACTCACCATAATCCAGATCTGCCATGTGAGTACAGACTGTATTCAGGAAATGACGATCATGGGAAATAATGATCATGGTGCTGTCCCGATCATTTAACACCTGCTCCAACCAGCGAATGGTATCAATATCCAGGTTGTTGGTTGGCTCATCCAATAACAGAACATCAGGATTAGAAAACAGAGCCTGAGCCAGCAAAACGCGCAATTTCCAGCCGGGAGCCACTTCACTCATCGGGCCATAATGTTGTTCTACCGGAATACCCACCCCCAGCAACAACTCGCCGGCACGCGCTTCGGCACTATAACCATCCATCTCGCCGTAGGACACTTCCAGATCCGCAACACGATAGCCATCTTCTTCGCTCATTTCTGCCATCGCATAAATACGGTCACGCTCCTGTTTTACTTGCCACAGTTCCGTGTGTCCCATAATCACTGTATCCAGTACAGTGAACTCTTCAAAGGCAAACTGATCCTGACGCAGTTTACCAATACGCTCATTTGGATCGGTGCTGACGTTACCGGCAGTTGGCGTCAGATCGCCACCAAGGATTTTCATAAACGTGGATTTGCCAGAACCATTAGCGCCAATCAGACCATAACGGTTGCCGTTGCCAAACTTGACAGAAATGTTTTCAAACAGGGGCTTACTGCCAAATTGCATGGTGATGTTGTTTGTACTTAACACTGCATTCGCTCTTAAATTTAGAAACAAAAGGGAAATCGGAAAAAATCGATAGCGGCGCATTATGCCACAATAGAACAACAGTATCGCCTATAGTTACATTTGTTTCTCCGGTAAGAAGGAGGAAATGAATGATAACATGAATAAACAGGTAGAAATAACCTATAAGAAACCTAATAATTTATTAGAAAATTTTATAATAATGATTCAATTAACTTGAACATTTTTTCTTTCGTAATATGCATAGCACAAGTACCGGTGGCATTTTCAGTTAACCAAGATTTTCTATTTTTCTTCCAAAAATTAAGAAAAGTAATTCTATCATTACTATTAAAGAAACGAATACAAAACACACAATCTGAAACTATAGCTTCACCAACAGCAACAATATTAGTTTTCCCCAACACTCTAGTACCAACTCTAGATATTATAATATCTCCCTCTATAGTTTTCCTTACATTACCATAAATCTTAATTTTTGGGAGATATATATAACATAGGTCATCACTCATAGTAGTAGTATGTATATAGGCTTCTGATATTTTTTTGCACTCTTTACCAGAAATATTACCTCTTATAATTAAGAATTTATTAGAATATAATTTTTTTCCAAATTCTATGTTGTTATATAAACTGTTTATAACTGAAGTATTACTTTCCGCAATTCCAAAATCAGAACCAACTTTAATTGCATTAAAACAATAATTACTATTAGCCTTTTCCTTTTTTATCACTAGAATATATGTTTTTGCTTCTGTTTTCTTAAAAGACTTATGTTTAAACTCAATTAAATATTGAAGAGTATTGTTAGTAAAAACAGCTTCCCGAAAATCACGAAATTTCACACCTTCTATTAATAATTCTGGTACTATAATTGCCAAAATACCATTTCTTTTCAAAAAGAATAAATTTATCGCCAAAAAAAACATTTCGGCTCTAATTTTTTTCAATTTTCCAAACTTATCACCTAATATAGTGCCTAAGAAAAATCTAATATTTTCATTAGTGTTAATATACTCAAAAGGGGGATTACAAACAGCCAAATCAAAAAATTTATTCCCTAACAAGGTCTTACAATTTTCTTCTGTAGCATCAACACAAAAATGTGTTGAATATGGAAAATTATCTTTAAGAACCTTATGATTAACAGGATCAATTTCGATCGTTGTGAAATGTAAGTTTATCCAACGCTTTCTTAAAGCGTGTAACAAAGCACCCTCACCAGCACTAAGCTCTAAACAAGTTTTAGGATTGTCAAACGTAATAAATGAAGTGAGCAAATCACTAACATCTTTACTCGTATAATATTGATTAAAATCGATCACTTTGTTATCATTACGTGCATGAAATCGTAGTATTCTACTTCATTTTGCTATCAACGTAAAGGAGTTCAAATGAAAGAAGACTTAAATCTTAGCCTTTTTGATGAGGCTGAATTCGAAGAACGGGCTGATTATATTGATAAACAAAACCTACTAAAATGGACAGCAACAAGCAAGCATCATAATAATATACAGAAAAAACTCATACAAGTTGGTGCCAAACTTATTGTAGGGCCAAGAGGTACTGGTAAAACTCATCAGATGAGATTAGCTTACTTTGACTGCAAAAATGATATACAAAAACCATTACCTCTTTATGTCACATTCAACCATTATTTACGCTTAGAAACATATTTACACGAGAGCTCCAATGCCATAGATATATTTCACGCATGGGTTCTTGCAAAAATAGTCTTTGCTTGCGAAGAAGATTATGGTGTTTTTCTTGAGAACGTTGATTTCACTTCAAAAGATTTAAAGAATTTCATAATCAACATTGAGAAACAAAAATATAGCCAAGAACATACACGTATTATTTCTGGTCTCAGCCTCAATGATGTAAAAAATTTAATAGAGAAAGCTATACTCAAAAATGACAGAAAAAGAGCCATATTATTTTTAGACGACGCCGCTCTTACATTTACTAATGATTATATGATTGAATTTTTCGATATTTTTAGAAGTTTAAAAACAATAAAAATATCTCCAAAAGCATCTGTATACCCAGGAACAACTCAATACGGCCCAAGATTTCATGTAGGACAAGATGCTGAAAAAGTGCCAATTTGGATGAGTGTAGAAGACTCTGACTACTTACAATTTATGGATACCATCGTATCTACTAGATTTGGGAATAGTTTAGATATAGACCAAGATATGCGAGAGCTTCTTATGTATGCAGCTTTTGGAATACCACGGACATATATTATGTTCCTACGTTCTTATATAGATTCAGATCGCAACAAACCACAATCTAAATTCAACGCTATAATAACTGAAAAGTGTAGTAATATTATCAATGAATATCGTTCTATTGCTCAAAAAATGCCACAATACAATATTATTATTAATATTGGTGATGAGCTGATATCAATAATAGTAAATACTATAAAGGCTTTTAACCATAAAAAAATAGATGAATCAGGACATAATTATAAAAAAAATATTGTTATTGGGATCGAAAGCATTGATAACAAAGCCGAAAGAATGATTAAGTTCCTTATTGAAGCAGGAATATTATATGCAGAAGACGATATATCTCATGGATCTGACAGAAAAATAAGGAGATTTATTCCCCATCTTGCTTTATTGATAAAAGAAAGAGCACTAATTAAAAGTAGGGGATTTAATGTTTCAGATTTTTTAAGAATACTAAAAGGCTCCTCAGAAAAACATCCTGTTAGAAAGAAATTTGCACGTTTATTATCACAAGATAAAATCAACTCTATAGCATTAGATCTTCCACCTTGTAGCAATTGTCAAACTCCTCGTATTGTTGACGGTCAAAGATTTTGTCATATTTGTGGTACCATTTTACTAGATAGCTCAATATTCAAGAATTGTATGTCCACAAAGCTATTAGACCTTCCATTGACAGAGTTTCAGAAAAAAGTTATCTCAAAAACAAAATACCTAACCATTGAAGATGTCCTAACGTCAGACAATACAGCAGCTGAACTGAAAAAAGTAAAAGGAGTGGGAGTTAAATATTCGGAAAGAATTATCAAGAAAATAAATGAATGGACAAACGAGTTTTTGTACTAATGGCTAAAGATAGAAAAAAAATATTCTCTTATCAGGTATCGGGAGCTAGAACCACTTCTAGTATAAAATCATTGAATTTTTTCGATGGGTCATATATTGAACCTAAAAAACCACCAATAGATATTTTTCAAGAAAAGAAGATAAGTAACTTAAAATTATTAGGTGCATTCTTAATATCACCAGAAACAGAACAATATCATCAATTAGCCACTATCGGTGGCCATGAATGGCAACAATTAGCTAACTTAATTGTACTAGGGCTAGTATCTTCAGTTGAAAGCTACTTCAGAGCTATTGTAAGAAAACTATTAATCATTGATGATCATTCTAAAAGACATAGCTATACCTCAAATTTGACATATGGAGCAGCATTACACCATAAAAAAGAACTTCTCCCTGAGGCCTTACTAGAGAGTTCCTCATTTACTTCATCAAATAATATTGTAAGGACATTACAAACTTATCTAGATATAAATTTAGGAGGATTCTCAAAGATTCCATCTTTGCATTCAGCATTTACCGATTATGAAATCGTTTGCCATCTGAGGCATTGTATTATACATAGAGCTGGTCTACTTGGCTCTAATAATGCTCTTGCATTGGGTTTAGACGAATATTGTACTTATCTTGAAAAACCTATATCAATAAACCTGCCAACAGTTCAAGAAATTGCCTTAGTATGTGACATTTTGGTCAAAGAAATAAATGATAAAATTTTTCATGAAGTATTATCTAGAACAGTCAAAGAATTAAACTGGAGCGGTGATTTAAGACAAGATAAAAATATATTTAAGCCATATTTTGATCTATTTTCCCCTTCCATAGATAATTCACCGAAAAATTTAAATAAATGTTATAGTGAATTTATACAGGCTCATAATATAAAAGCATAACCCTATTAGAATAAAAAAAGCTCATTTTCCATATATAAAAATGAGCTTTTATAATATAACCCGCTTATATTAAACACTATAAAATAAAAATTTCACACACCTATATATTCACATATACTTAAAAAAATATTTTTATATTTCATGATTTCAGAATCACTAAAATTATAATTACATTGACAACATCCAACCTTATTATAGAAAATACATTAATAAGATCACCCACCCCGGAAATATAATTTCATAAATTTCAAAACAAATTATCTGAAATATTTATATCACATAGATTACCCTATAATGGCATATGCTCAGATATTTTAAAAATTCTTAAAATACAAACTAATTTTCTTTTTTAATTTCATGGCTATAATATCTAAGAAAGTTATAACTATTTCATACAAGACTAATAAAGAGCTTTAAAATCACTAACCAACTAATTTAATAATCTAATCTCTATTCACTCTCTTCATTCATCCCTATTTAATTAATTTCCTAAAAAAAACCATTCTTTCTGTCTCAACAAACCCAAGAGAAAAATGAAGAGCCTGAGATTCTTCATTATTTATAGCAGCATCTGACGCTATTTCAGTACATCCATGATCATTAGCCCAGCTTTTAATCTGATTGATAAGTCGAGTTGCTAAACCTTTTCTTCTTAATTCCGGGGAAATATAAATTCCTTCAAGATAAGCAACAGGTGAAGAACTGCACCCATTGACATATTCAAAGCGAAGTGAAGCCTCTGCAAAACCATAAAAATCATCTGTGTCAGATTGGATTAGAAAAGCAACTTTGCTATCAGAGTTTAAAATTGAATTCATTTCATCACTGTGCTTTTCTTCTGATGTCGCAGGCCATAATGCACTCCGTAAATACAACCAATCGTTAAAATTAGGGTTACTGCTTACTACAATCCGATAAAAATCATTTTCAGATTGAATATATGATGATTGCTGATATTTGTTATCCATTTTTCAGGTATTTCTTTCCTATAACGATGTTGCGGGGAGAAGCCCTGGGTTCCCAGGGCATTCTTCCAGCTCTAAAGGCTTGCTTGCAAGATCTGACGACTAATATCTAACGTAACATCTCTGTTTTCACCCAGTTGGGTCATTCCGTGAGCTTCCAATTGTGCTATCACACGCTCAATGTCATCAACACCGAGGTTGTAATCAGACAAACGGGTCTGAAACCCCAAATTCTCGAAGAAGCTGCGGGTATGTGCAATAGCTTGATCAATACGTTGTTCTTCATTTCCGCTAGTGATACCCCAAACACGTTCACCGTACTGCAACAATTTGCCACGTTTGCTTTCCCTGCGAATTTGCAGGTTCGCCGGCAAGGTAATCACAAGTGTGCGCGCATGATCAATACCGTAAAGCGCGGTTAATTCATGTCCGATCATATGTGTGGACCAATCCTGCGGCACGCCTGCGCCAACCAATCCGTTGAGAGCAGAGGTCGCAACCCACATCAAATTTGCACGAACATCGTAGTCGTCTGGAGAGTTTATCGCCTGAGCGCCAATTTCAATCAGTGTCTGCAATAATCCTTCAGCAAGCCGATCCTGCACCATACCACTGGCGGGGTAAGTCAGGTACTGCTCTATAATATGTATAAAAGCATCAACCACCCCGTTAGCCACCTGACGTAACGGCAAAGTATACGTTTTCGTTGGATCCAGAATGGAGAACCGAGGGAAAACAAATGAGCTTATAAGGTCCAGTTTAGCTTGTTTTGCCTTATTGGTGATAACAGCAACCTCATTCATCTCTGAACCCGTTGCCGGTAAAGTCAAAACTGTACCAAATGGAAGAGCACCCCGAATATTACGGCCATGTTCTTCCAAAATATGCCAGGGTTCCCCTTCAAAATTCACTGCGGCAACCACAAATTTAGTACCATCAATCACAGAACCACCACCAACAGCAAGCAGGAAATCCACCTCACTATTGCGTACCAATTCAACTGCTTTCATCATAGTTTCATAAGTCGGGTTAGCTTCAATACCCCCAAACTCCCGGATAGACCGATCAGCCAACGCACGCCTGACCTCATCCAATGTCCCGCTTTTTTCAGCGCTGCTACCACCGTAGAGAATCAATACCCGCGCGTCCCGTGGCACCAAGTCGTCAAGACGCCTAATCGTATCTTTACCGAAAATGATTTTAGTTGGATTGTAATACTCAAAATTTCGCATAATTACCTCGCTGGATCAGTTGGATATAATCCTTTAACGTTCTTCGCAGAATTTAATTATCGGGGCCGACACGAACAACTAACTTACCGAAATTACGGCCTTGCAATAGTCCAATGAATGCCTCTGGAGCATTTTCCAAACCTGACACCACCTCTTCGCGGTATTTGATCCTCCCTTCGGCAAACCAAGTGGATATATCACGCCAGAACTCACCGAAACGTGGAGCGTAGTCATCAAAAATAATGAATCCTTCCATCCGAATTCGTTTTCGCAGCAATTTATCCATCAACAAAAACAAGCGATCCTGCCCTTCCGGTAAGCTCGTAGAGTTGTAGTAAGACGCCATGCCGCAAACCGGAACGCGGGCAGAGGTATTCAGCAACGGCAAAACTGCGTCGAATACCTTGCCGCCGACATTCTCAAAATAAATATCAATTCCCTGCGGACAAGCCTTGGATAACTGGTCGGCAAAATCTGGATCATGATGGTCAAGACAGGCATCAAATCCCAACACATCGACAGCATGGCGACATTTTTCCGCACTACCCGCTACGCCAACGACATAACAGCCTTTGAGCTTACCGATTTGACCAACCGTTGCACCAACCGGACCCGTTGCCGCAGCGACAACCAAGGTTTCACCGGCTTTGGGCTGGCCGATATCCAGCAACCCCATATAAGCAGTAAAACCAGGCATACCCAGCACACCTAATCTATAGGATGGATAAACAGGAGATTGTCCCAAGTTGATAAGGCCGCTACCATCGGAAACGGCATAATCCTGCCAACCGCTATACGCCAGTACCCAATCACCAGCCTGATATCTCCGATGATTTGAAGACACCACGCGACTCACCGTTGAACCCACCATAACGTTATTCAGTTCCATCGGCGGAGCATAAGATGGCTCATCACTCATTCGCCCACGCATATAAGGATCCAACGAAAGAAAAACCGTGCGTAACAGCAGTTCTCTTTCCTTAATCTCAGGAATAGGTTGCTGTTCCAGACGAAAATCAGTAGATATCGGGAAACCATGCGGACGTGAGGCCAGTACGATACGGCGATTTATTTGTTGCGTTTGAAACATTTATATTCTCCTTCAACATTAAAGTCAGTATCATCGGGATACCCAAAGAGTAGACCAGTCGTCTACTCATTAAGTATAAAAAAACACTGGTGAATCGTGATTTCCAACAGTGTTTTTATTCGTTATGCATTCAACAATCGCTTCGTGGTAACCATAGCGCTCTGTAGCGGTGCACTACTTTGTGTAATCTTCGCCATCAGGCTGGCCCCTAACCAAGTCTGATACAACATTTCAGCCAGCGGAAAGGTTTCTTCAGCAGTACACTCCAACCCACCTTCACCGGCAACTCTTTCTACTACAGCAGCAAGGCGCATGATGATATTTCTTGTACCATTTTCCAGCACCAAACGCATCGCCACGGAAAGATCACTGACTTCAGCGCCAAGCTTGACTGCCAGACACCTTTGTCCACAGACAGTACCGTCTCCCAAAGGCTCCAACCAGCCCTGCCAGTATTGCACCAAGTTCTCTTTAGCACTCCATTCTTTACGCGCCATGATGTTATCCATTCTTTCGAGATAGTGCGTAAAGTAATCTTCAAGCATAGCCGCGCCAAACACCTCTTTCGACGCAAAATAATGATAAAACGAGCCTTTCGGCACTTCTGCCGCTTTGAGAATTTCATTGAGTCCGACAGCCGAAAAACCTTTACATCCAATAACTTGCTGGGCAACTTCCAGGATGTGCTGACGGATATCTTGGGGGGTTCTATTTGTTTGCATAGATATAACCTATACTTAATTAGACCAGTCGTCTACAATTTAAATGAAATTTTTCTGTCAGCAAAGAGATTAGAAAATTCTCCTATAATTACTACCATTTTCTTACTGATTTATTACTCGATTCTTAAGCACATGTTGCGACAAAATATCATCAATAGAATAATGTATTATTAAGAATGTGCTATTAATTGCTTTGATGACTCACGCTTAATAAGATAGAGAGAAGGTTCTTATTCTATTGACCACGTTGAATCATAAAACGATATCGTTATATGGTTTTATTTAATGTTGAATGCACTCTCAAATTAGACAAAATAAGGAAATAAGAGAAGCCAATAGTGGCATATTACACTGCAAATAAATATATTAAGTATTAATGACATTGAGTTTGCAATAATTTTTTCTTTATTATGATATTTCCATCAACAATGTGATAATACCTATAGTGAATATAATCTTGACTCATTATCAAAATATCTGTTAATCAATAGGTGAATAAACCAATAAACTTACCCATACAATATTACAATGCATTAACATTTCATCAATTCAGCGATGAATTAACACTCAATAAGTAATGAAATCATTATTAGTTAATAATAAACCTGACAATCTATTTTTGTTTGTCATTACAATTATTTTACATATTAACCATTAAAAACATAGATATATTTTATCATCTATATCTATGTTTTTAAGTATAAAGATATAATTAATCTCTTACTATTTTATAACAAAACTTAGAGGGTAAAAAAATTGACATTTATCCGAGAGAAAAGGTATCTTTGAAAAACACCGAAATTACAGAAAATTTATTTTAGCAAATGATTGGTTGTTAATTTTAACTTGTTAAAGAAATAAGAATCGACACTAACCATTTGTAATATTGGGTGAAAAACCAAAATATAAATAAATTAACTTTTAGGAAGCGTTATGAAATGGAATTTTAATGAAAGGTAAAAACTAATCATAAAATATGATTAAAAAGTTCGGTTCACGCCAAAGTGTTTTATATAACCATAATAGGTTAAATTAAGATCTTGGTACTTAATAAGTATTTTTTTAATTTTTTATAAGAGGTGATATTATGTCAGAGATTGAAGCGATTTCATTAAAAGCACCAATCAGTGTTACTGCAAAAGTAACTAACAAATCAGTATATAAACTTAAACTTATTCAGGATTCTATTCGTTTGGATCAGGGTGGGTGGACAACTCTTCCTCCGCAAGTAATTAATAAAAGCAGTGATAACACCGCAGGAAAAGGCATTTGGAGAAGTGATTCAAACAGCCTGCTAGGTGGTGTCGCAGGGCGCTGTACTTATGTATTTGTAGACAGTAAAGGTGAAATTTACAATATCTATATTACATGGAATAACCCGCTGATCGGAAGCAGCAGCTATTCAATATCAACAGACTATGAAGGTGATGATTTACATTTATCCTACTCAGCAGAGAACGGTAATAATCCAATCGTAGAATATACTATTGTAAGTTAATGCTTAATCATTAATATTAACAACCATTCCTGTAGGAAATATTTGAATTAATATCTTCCCAACAGGAATGGTTTATTTATTTTGAGAAATATTTTAAGTAAAGATTAATCCTCATCATTCTCTCATTTGTTTATAATTTAATACGTTTTTACAGATGGTGCTCGATAAGCGTTAAAACGATCAAGCAAGACAACAGGATCTTGTTCGACTATTGCCATATGGCGATATTTTTCATGCAAGAATTGTTCATCAGCCATTTTATTAATCATGGCAATCAGTGGATCATAAAAGTTATTGATATTCAGGATACCGCAAGGCTTAGTATGCAGCCCAATCTGACTCCAGGTAAATACTTCACTGAACTCTTCCAACGTGCCAAAGCCTCCAGGCAAAGCAACGAAACCATCAGCTAACTCAATCATCTTATTTTTACGCTGATGCATAGTTTCAACAACGTATAATTCGGTCAGATTTTTATGTGATATTTCGCGCTCTTCCAATAATGTGGGAATAACACCGACAACTTTACCACCGTTTTCCAGAACAGTATCAGCAACAGTTCCCATAATACCCACACTGGCCCCACCATAAATCAGCGTAATATCACGCTTAACTAACTCCTTTGCGAAGATAATGACATTTTCTTTATAGATTTCAGATATCCCCAGACTTGAACCACAATAAACGGCAATACTTTTCATTATCTAAGCTCCTGTTACTTCATCTTTACGGTGAAAGAGATTGATTATACGTTAGTATCACTATCATACAACTCACTTATGCACAAAGATAATTTAAATTAAAAAACCAAGAAAAACAAAATAACCTAATAAATGAAAAAGACAGATAGGAATTACTTTATAATAATATACGATATGAGTTTAGTAGTAATCGTAATTTATGCTTAACGATTAGAGCATAAAACAAAGCCTAATTCAGATTACCATGGAATTTTCATCACCTGCAATCCCTAAATTTTCAATATGTTAAAATGCAATATAAATTTTTTCAGGATTATACACCAATAATAAAAAATAATTTCACTGTCCCGATGCCGTATAATCTTAATAAATGAAAAATATTTCTCTAAAATTATATTCTCTAAACCTATTGAGTTATCTGCATTTCACTGCGAAGATTACCGGCCAGATCACTTGATTTTAATTGAGGTTTTGCCCGGATGTCTTCTTCCAAGCTCCAAAAGAGTGCCTTTCCGTTAATACCTGTAATATTGTTACTACTTGCCATGACATCAATTCAAGGTGGTGCTTCCCTTGCCAAAACGCTGTTTCCAGTTATCGGCGCACCTGGCGTTACCGCTTTGCGGCTAGGTCTTGGAACTATCATTCTGTTCATTATTTTTAAACCCTGGCGCCTGAGTTTTCGCCGAAATTCAATTATGCCACTGCTTACCTATGGTATTGCTCTTGGAGCAATGAACTATACATTCTATATGGCACTGACAACAATTCCTTTAGGTATCGCCGTCGCTCTTGAGTTTACCGGCCCATTAGCTGTAGCCATGTTTTCATCACGCAGGCCAATAGATTTTCTCTGGGTCGCGCTGGTTATCGCTGGTCTGGCTTTCCTGTTACCCATTGGCAATAATATTGATAGCTTGGATCCCATAGGTATTATTTATGCACTCAGTGCGGGTGTTTGTTGGGCACTGTATATTATTTTTGGCCAACGCGCTGGAGCGGGTTATGGCGCAGCAACGGTTTCTATCGGTTCATTTATCGCGGCCCTGATATTTTTCCCTGTAGGGCTGATACAAACAGGGCCAGAGCTGTTATTTGATATGTCAATTATCCCCCTGGCACTGGCAATAGCTATTCTGTCCACGGCATTCCCATATACACTGGAAATGATTGCCCTAACCCGTTTACCTGCACAAACATTTGGTACTCTGATGAGTCTTGAGCCAGCACTTGGCGCGCTATCTGGTATTGTGTTCCTCAATGAACACCTGACCATTATTCAATGGCTGGCACTGTTTTGTATTATTTTTGCCTCTATTGGTTCGACATCAACGATTAAAAGAAAACCTAAAATCACCAAGGTCGATTAATCGCTTTATCTAATCGGAATAGAACGAAAACCGGAGTAATTAATAAAATAATTCTCCGGTTATTAATCAATAAATAAGTCATACATACCTAAGAAGCCATTAGATATTAAGCATAATCCGTAAACCGCAAAAAATAATTATCGAAGAAAACCATATCCCTATTAATATATAACAAAATAAATATATTAAACATAATTATTTTATCCAAAACTTTATAATAATGAACTATTGATTTAATAGGAATAAGCTATATGATTTAAAACTAATATTGAGTTACATTCATCTCAATAAATGGGAAGCTCATTATTAATACTAGGGGAAAATTATTATGGGTACTGCTAAATTAGTCAAAACAGCACCATCCACACTGCTTTATACTCGTAATGATGTCGATGATAGCGTTAAGCAAGAAACAATTGAAATTTTAAACCATATGGTGATTCAATTTATTGATCTTTCCCTGCTGACCAAGCAGGCACATTGGAACATGCGCGGTAAAAATTTCATTTCCATCCATGAAATGCTGGATAACTTTCGCACCACTATTATTGAACATCTGGATATTTTTGCAGAAAGAGTTGTACAACTTGGTGGAATAGCTCTCGGAACGGTACAAGAAGTTAATAAAAGCACTTTACTGAGAAGCTACCCAACGAATATTCATGACGTGCAAGATCATCTAAAAGCACTGGCTGACCGTTATGCCATTGTCGCTAATGATATCCGCGAAGCAATTGGTGAAGTTGAAGATGAAAATACCGCGGACATGTTCACCGCGGCCTCCCGTGACCTCGACAAACTCTTATGGTTTATTGAAGCAAGCGTTGAGCAATAAAATATAAAGAGCCGTTACATTAAGAGCTCTGCATTACTCACAACCCCCGTTAACAACAGCGGGGGTTGTTTCTTTCTCCCCTTTATCATCCAACTCCGGCACAGAAAAATATCATAAAATACCCTCCACACAGACAAACATCACCATATCCTTTAAAAACCAGCATTAATTGTCTATAATCCGGATTTATTTTCATAAATAACTTGAGGAAATAATAAAATGGATGCCGAAGTAAAAGACAGCAATGGTACTGTGCTCAATGATGGCGATTCTGTACAGGTCATCAAGGATCTGAAAGTAAAAGGCACATCAGCGACGTTAAAACGCGGTACTATCATCAAAAATATTCGTCTGAACCATCGCGAAGATGAAATCGAATGTAACGCAGATAAACTCAAAGGCTTGGTATTGAAAACCTGTTTTCTAAAAAAAGTAGGATAAATAGCCTTTTATATCGATTTTATTTGTAAAGGATAAATAAATTACAGTTTTTAGTGGTAAGTTATTTATCCTTTTTCATTTGTCCGATCTCCGCTTCTGAAGGAATTTCCGGCTGTTCAATAGGGAAAACCGGCAATGCCTTCAACAACCTCGCGCCATATCTTTTGCTCAGTAAACGCCGGTCATAAATAACCACATCACCATAACACTCATGACTACGGATAAGCCTTCCTACTTGCTGAATAAGGCTGAAAGAAGCACTTGGCAAACTCTGTACTTCAAAAGGGTAGCGTTTGAGTGATTTCAACCACTCGCTTTCAGTGATAATCACCGGATTATTAACCGGAGGGAATGAGATTTTATGAATATGAACCTGGGACAGGTAATCCCCCTTTAAATCCAGCCCTTCAGCAAAAGATTGCAATCCAATCAATACACTACATTGCCCCTCATTGATACGCTGACAGTGTGTTTCAACTAACCGATAACGTGGCTGATCACCCTGTACAAGCAACATCAGGCGTAAATCCGTCACATAAGAGAGGAAGATATCCATTGCCCTTTGGCTACTGAACAAAATCAACATGCCTTTATGTTGCTGACTCAGCAATTGCGTCCTGAAATAACGCGCCATTTCCGCCAAATGAGCAGTTTCATTATCAAGTGTCGGCTCCAATGACATTTTGGGAATAACCAATCTCCCCTGACTTACATGATCAAAAGGTGATGACAGCGTCACAAAACGGTCAGCCATTGTTTCAGTTAACCCGGTTAATTCCTGGATACGGGAAAAACTATTCAAGGAACGAAGCGTTGCCGATGTCACAACCACATGAGGAACATTACGCCAAAGCAATTGATTGAGCTGTTCACTGACTCTGATACCTGCACAATGGAAGTAGAGGTGTGACTGATTTCTTTCATAACGGCGTCTCAGCCATTTTGACACCGGCGCATTGGATGACTCTTCCAGCACCGCCAGGCGCCACAGTTTAGTCATATTTTCGAAATATCCCAATGTGCGGCTGGTATGCAAAATAGACCGATGCAACCGGACAATATCCTGTTTAGCCGTTTGCTCAGTCAGAGCATTCAGTATCGCTTCTGCTAATCCCCGTAAACCATCGGTCAGTTTAAACAGTTGCTGGCAGCAAAGCCGCAAGTTATCCGGCAACTTACCCATCTCAAACAGATATTCATCTACTTCATTATTTTCAGGTAAAAGTGCCTGCGCGATAGTGGCAAGCTCTTTAAAGCATTCCCGTAGTTTTTCACTGTGTTCATTGAGACGACTGGCATTAGCCAGACGTGGTGGCTTTGCCGGACGAAATTGCACCAGATATTGTTCAACATGACGGATAAAAGTATCTAGCTGACCATTAAGCTGAAACAGGGTGATTTCCCCTTCAACTTCCAGAGAATCCCTGGCGACATCCGGTATATGATGCCCTTCATCAAGTACCAATAACAAATTTTTAGCATCAGGGAGTACCGATTCACTCTCTAATGCCGCTATCACTAACGCATGGTTAGCGACCACCACATCTGCATTTTCGATCTCACGGCGGGCAATAAAAAACGGACAACGATGATAATACTGACAGTTACGGCCCAGGCAATTCGCCTTATCCGTACTGACTTTCGCCCACAAAGTATCGGACAAAGCCAATTTATGGTGATCACGCAATCCATCCCAGGCAAACGTTGTGTAGTCACTGCGCAACCGGCGACAAAGTTCTCTCTCTTCGCTACTGGCAAGTTCTGTTTTGTCCTCAACCAAAAGCATTAAATCTATCTGTTCACCATCAGCTGCACAGATGGCTTCAAGATTACGCGGACAAACATAACGACCACGCCCAAAAGCACCGGTAAATTTCAGATCAGGAATAATTTTGCGCAACAGAGGGAGATCTTTACTGTAAATCTGATCCTGTAAAGCAACATTAGCGGTACTGACAACTAATGGCTTACTTTCCGCCCTGCTGATCGCAATGCCAGGGAGCAGATAAGAAAGGGTTTTACCGATTCCGGTCGGCGCTTCAATGACCAAATGGCGCCCTTCCTGATCAGCAAGCGTTTTTGCAACTTCAGCAATCATCTGCCTCTGTGGAGTGCGGGGAATAAAACCATTGATATGCTGAGGTAATGCCTTATACCACTGGCTTATCTGATTTTTTATTGAACTGGAAAGTGCCATTGAACTCTGCTGCCATAAAACCGGAACGCCATTGTCCCACAGAGCAAGAACGAAATCAGCAGTATATCGAGAAACAAAACCAGATTGATAATTTAATCCCAATTTCTGTAAATTATGATGCCAATAAAAACTTAGCGAAAAACTTTATCAGCAATAACAGTAAGCTAATTTCATTTACTTAATCAGTTCAAAGAATTATTCATTATCCGTAAAGTAAATTGGTTATTACCTTGTCAGCTATTCAGAACCCGATATACTGCCTGTTTTCTATGGCAGTTGAGAACAAAAATGAAAAAACTATTTATCACTTTCATCGCACTCTTTGCATTCGGTTCAATCGGTGGCGTATTCCTGGCGGGTCTTAATATATATACCCGCTCAACCACACCGATAGAATCACCAGCCAGTCAACAGCAAGAGACAACCATAGCGCCGATACAGCAGCAATAACGGGGCGCGACACTATCTATACTTTTGTATTAAGTGAGGGATCCCATGAATAATGCATACTTTGTCAGTCCACAATGGCTAAAAGATCATCTTGATGATGAAAACCTCGTCATCCTTGATGCGACTGCACCGCCACCACCTCCGCAAATTGATTGTCATCAGCTTTGGCTGAATACACATATTCCCGGCGCCCAATTTTTTGATTTGGATAAAATTGCCAATCATCAAAGTGGGCTACCCCATATGCTGCCAGATCCGCAAACTTTCAGTCAGGCTGTTGGTGAAATGGGGATCAGCGAGAATCATTTGGTCGTGATTTATGACCAGGGAAATATGTTCTCCGCTCCCCGCGCATGGTGGACATTCAAGGTATTCGGCAGCCGTAATATCCGTATTCTTGCTGGCGGTTTACAAGGCTGGCAACAGGCCGGATTTCCAACAGAATCAGGTGAAGTAAAACGTCATTCTCAGGTTTTTAACACCAATTTCAATGCCGGCAAAGTGAAATCACTGAAACAAATTCTGGATTCGTTAAATGATCCACAAGCTGAGATTGTTGATGCCAGAGCAATGGACCGTTTTCAGGCTAGAGCACCAGAACCACGCCCTGGGTTAAGAATGGGCCATATTCCCGGCAGTAAAAACGTTCCATGGACTATGTTAGTAGAGAATGGTCACTTTAAATCAGAAACTGAAATTGCAGATATCTTCCTTAAACAAGGTATTGATTTAAACAAACCGGTTATTGCCAGTTGTGGCTCTGGTATGACAGCCGCTGTTTTAATATTGGGTTTAGATATCATCGGCAAGAAAAATACTTATTTATATGATGGCTCATGGGCTGAATGGGGCGCAGATGATACCCTGCCACTTGAGAAGTAATTAAATACCCAAGGGCATATTTACCCTATGCCCTTTAATAAACAAATTAATATATTTTTTGGAAATTGCACAAATCTAAAAGATAATTTCTATATCGTTATATTTCACGATTCTGCTTATCCCATTTGCTTTCAACTTATTAATCAACACTCTTTTTTATCAGACAAAGTGATATAAAATAATATAACGCATATATTTGACAAATTTAAATATTATTATTAATTTAAAATTCAACTCTGAATTTATCTAAACAGAAAATTAAAAGGGTTGAGTATTGATACTTTAATCAGAGCATCATATCAGAATCTATATAATAAAAATGGAGAGTAAAAATGACTATTTCTCTTAGAGATCAAAAGATAAATCTCGCACTCAGCTTTATCAGTGGTGCAGGCAGTATAATAACAGAAAAATCCGAACCGGCTATCGTTTCGGAAAATATTAAAGAATCATTGGAAAAAAGTAAAGTTACCGCCAACAGATTCTCTATCATCTGGGGACCGGCTGTTTTCCGGGTTAATAATGGGGAAAACTCTAAAGATAACAAAGATGATCACGTTTTATTTATTGTGCGAAATCGCAGATTCCCATATGACTATCGAATTGTTATCCGGGGATCATGGTCTGATGTTAACTGGCAGGTTGAAAACTTTGCAGTGCATGAAACGGTAAATTGGTCACTCTGGGATCCGAATATCCCTGAAGAATTCAAAGACGCTAAGATTTCTTATGGAACACATTTAGCATTAGATTATATTGTTAACCAAGCGAAAAGTAACAATACGCCAGGCTATGGAGAATCACTCATTGATGCAATTGATAAAATTGCCCTGGAAAAAGGAATACATAATATTACCATCACCGGGCACAGTTTGGGAGGTGCATTGGCTTCTACTCTTGGAATATATTTAAAACAATTATATATTAATAAGGGAAAAAGGAATATTCGTATTAATGTTTGTGCCTTTGCCAGCCCAATTATTAGTAATGGTACTTTTGCATCTTATATTGAATCTGTTTTTAACCGCATATCAACAACGAATTATAAGAGTCACTTTTTAAGGATCTATAACCGTAAGGATATTATTTCCTTAATTTGGCACCTGGATGGATTAGAAAAGATCCCAACTATCTATGAACCATTAATTAAAATAGATGAAAAATTAATTAATAAGTTTAACAAGATTGTCCTGATTGTGAAAGATAAAGGTTACACAAAACTCACACCAGATTTACCTTTTACAGCACCAATTTTAGAATCATCACCAGATTTAAATAATCAGGTCATCTTTCAACATATTAAAGCATATGCATATAAATACGGCATGAATTTAATTGAAGTGAATGACGGCACTCAACCACCTATTGATGATATTGTCGTTATTAACAGTAATCTATCTCAAGATATTGTCGCCTATTTCTTGCTTATACCGCTTCCTTAACTTAAAATAACACTAATATTGTATAATTTGGTTATATTAGATCTGTATTTTACTTAACAACAATGGAGCCTTTATTAAAGGCTCCATTGATTTAAATAATCGTCACTTAACTATACCCAATAGATTTCAAGTTGCAGCGCGGCGGCAAGAGAACGCATCCCTAGGAGCATAGATAACTATGTGACTGGGGTAAGTGAACGCAGCCAACAAAGCAGCAACTTGAAAGATGAAGGGTATATATAAATAAAATTGTTCTTATTTATATATCATTAAAATATTATTAATTCATTATCATTTACTTCTTTAATAATCCATAATAATATTTACGTATAATTATTCAATATATAAATTTTATAGTTTGTTTTTAATTTCACAATAAATAATTCACACTTTGACCAAATAAAATAATATAAGAAAATTCCATGTACCTATTTGACAGATTTAAAAGTTATTATTAACTTTAAGTTAAATCCTGTTTTTTATCTGAATGGAAGACTAAAAGAATTAAATCTTAAATTTTAAACTGATAGCTCGAATTAACACTTATCATATGAAAAAATAGGGAGTGAAAATGTCTATTTCTCGTGAAGATCAGAAGTTAAATCTCGCACTGAGCTTTATTATTAATTCTGGAGGCATGAAAACACCAAAACCAGAGCCGGGCATCGTTTCGGCAAATATTCAAAAATCATTGGAAAGCAGTCAAGCAACAGCAAATAAATTTTCTATTGTTTGGGGACCAGCAGTGTTTCGTGTTGGTAGTGCTGATAAAGAAAAAAGTACTATAGATAAAAAGGATGATCACGTTTTATTCATTGTAAAAAGTCTCCATAATCCAAATGACTATCGCGTTGTCATTCGGGGGTCATGGTCTGATATTAACTGGATTAATGAAGACCTGATTGTCTGTAACACTAAAGACTGGTCAAAATGGGATCCAAAAGCGCCTGAAAATGCTAAGATTGCTTACGGAACAAATTTGGCATTAGGTTATATTATCAACCAAATAAAAAGCAACAATCCTCCGGGTTATGGAGAATCGCTAACTGACGCCATCGATAAAATTGCTCTGACAGAAGGGATACAAAATATTACCATCACAGGACACAGTTTAGGAGGCATACTGGCTTCTACCCTTGGTTTATATCTAAAGAGGCAGTATCTTGATAAAGGAAACGATAATATTCGCATTAATGTTTGTGCCTTTGCCGGCCCAACTGCCGGTAATGATATTTTCGCCTCCTATTCTGAATTTGTTTTTAATGAAGCATTATCCGCTGGTTATGAAAGTGATTTTATAAGGATTCATAATAGTATAGATGTCGTCCCTCTGGCCTGGCATATCAATGGGTTGGAGAAAGTTAAAGCTATCTATCCGATATTAACAGCAGCAGTTAATGCTCTTATCCTTCTTGTCCAGGATAAAAAATACACTCAAATTTTCCCAGATTTACCTTTTCATTCAGAAATTCCGACGATACCGATAAAGTCCCTCGAAGACTTATTCATTAACATAGGAAATCAACATATTCACGCATATCACAAAGAGTATGGGCTGAGTTTCATAGCCACTAATGACAGTTCGAACCCACCTACTGATTACGATATTGTTGTGATTAACGATACCCTATTGCAAAGTATTATCGATATTTTCTCGTTTTTAATCAAAGGTAAAATCAATATTACATAATTTTGTTCTATACCCAATAGATTTCAAGTTGCAGCACGGCGGCAAGTGAACGCATCCCCAGGAGCATAGATAACGATGTGACTGGGGTAAGTGAACGCAGCCAACAAAGCAGCAACTTGAAAGATGAAGGGTATATCATATCTATTTTTTAATTAGCAATAATGGGGCCTTTATTAAAGGTTCCATTAGTTTCAATAAACTATTCTTAAATTGAATAAGGAAATTATTTTCTCCACATATCACCAAAATAACGCCAATCCATTATCACTCAACTTTGTAAATACCCATATAAATTATTTTCCATCGGAAATATTAAAAAAGCATAGTATAACTTTTATCACTTATTTTAAAGTTCATTATAGATAATTTATTTTGTTAAATAAATTAACATTAAAAAATCATATACTCCCATCCGACAGATTTAAAGATTACTATTAACCTTAACTCTGTCTTTATTTAAATGAAATACCAGAAGCATTGGTTATTGATGTTTAAGTTAAAACATCAGATCAATATTTATCATCTTAAAAATTTGGAAGTAAAAATGACTATTTCTTTTGAAGATCAAAAAATAAACCTTGCGTTAGGCTTTATTGTTAGCTCAGGAAGTTTAATAACCGCCGAACCAGAACCCACTCTCGTTTCAGAAAATATTCAAAAATCATTAGCAAGTAGTAAAGCAACAGCAAATAGATTCTCTCTCGTTTGGGGACCTGCTGTTTTTCGTGTAGGCAGTGTTGACAAGAAAACAAGTGTTGTCGATAAGAAAGATGATCACGTTTTATTCATGGTGAAAGATCTCAAAACCCCAAATGACTATCGAATTGTTATTCGCGGATCATGGTCTGATGTCAACTGGTATGATGAAAATTTTAATGTGGGTAAAACTGAAAATTGGTCAATTTGGGACTCAAAAGCCCCTAAAAATGCAAAAATTTCAAAGGGAATACACATAACATTAGACTATATTATCAACCAAATAAAAAGTAATAACACGCCTGGTTATGGGGAATCACTCATCGATGCAATTGATAAAATTGCTCTGGAAAAAGGGATACAAAATATTACTCTTACAGGACACAGTTTAGGCGGTGTAATGGCTTCTACTCTTGGATTGTATTTAAAGAGGCGCTACCTTGATAAAGGAAACAATAATATTCGTATTAATGTTTGCTCCTTTGCTGCCCCAACTGCCGGTAACGATATTTTTGCATCCTATACCGAATCTGTTTTTAACGGAACATCTCTACCGAGCTATGAAAGTAAATTTCTCCGGATCCATAATCGTACAGATATTGTTACCCTAGCCTGGTATACAAAAGGATTAGAACAAATTAAAGCTCTCTACCCTGTATTATATCTGCCCGTTAGCGGTTTTCTCTTACTGGTGAAGGATAAAAATTACACCCAACTTTTTCCAGATCTGCCTTTCACTACACCTATGTTAGAACCTTCTCCAGGTTTTATTGAACAACTCGTATTTCAACATATCGAGGCATATGCAAAAGAGTATGGTATGAGTTTCATTAAAGTTAATGATAGCTCTAATCTGCCGACTAATTATGATATTGTTGTGATTAATGATGGCCTCTCCCGCAATATTAATCATTTTTTCTCATCTATGATTCAAGACGGAGCAGTCGATACCAGATAATCTTGTCTTCATTGAATCTTTTTTAATTTAATAAAAATGGAACCTTATTTAAAGGTTCCATTTATTACAATAAGAGCAATATTCAACAAAAACACAACCGTCAACCACGGCCAACTTATCGACCTACTTTATCACCGGTAGGTAATACATTTCTGCCAGAATCATTTATAGTCATTATTATTAAATTAAATAAACTTTCTCTTGACACGAATATAATGCAGCAAGCACCCCATGGCCCTATCCAGATGATGGCGCCCTGGAATTTATAAATCAGATCGCGCTGCCATCAATGACGGAAGGAAATGCATGGTTCTGGACTATAAGAAAGAAGGATGATCCATCAATAATAATAGGAATGATATCGCTAGATGATCAAGAAAATAATAATAGGGGTTTCTGGCTAGATCCACAATGGCATGGGAATGGATTTATGACCGAAGCAGTTCAAGTAGTCACTGATTTTTGGTTTAATACCCTGAATCGTAAAGTACTCAGAACACCTAAATCCAGTGACAATATTGCCTCAAAGAAAATATCAATTAAAAATGGTATGCGATTAATAAGACTAGAGAACAAAGACTATGTTAGTGGAAGAATGCTCTCAGAAATATGGGAAATAACTCGCGACGAGTGGAATAAAATTAATCATCAAAAAGACTAACCGACTTATATGATTATAGGCACGCTTTTGTCTGAGCATTATCCAAGTTCACTCTTTATGACAAAGAAGAGCAAAATAAAATATACCCAATAGATTTCAAGTTGCAGCGCGGCGGCAAGTGAACGCCTCCCCAGGAGCATAGATAACGATGTGACTGGGGTAAGTGAACGCAGCCAACAAAGCAGCAACTTGAAAGATGAAGGGTATAATAGCCCTAATGGGATAAATTCTATAGTTGCTCTTTTCATTGTCAGTCACACCAAAGAGATCGTATGCGCTATATCAGCAGACGTTTTTAATTTCCTTATCTCTTCAAAGAGTGTTGTCGCTTCTTGGTACTCTTTCCGCAAATAACCGAGCCACTGTTTAATGCGGGCAACATGATATTGTCCGGTATCACCTTGCTTTTCCAACCGGACATATTTTTGCAGTAATTGAACCACGTCCTGCCAGGGCATTTTTGACTCGTTATATTTCACAACCCGACTCAAATTGGGAACATTAAGCGCGCCCCGGCCAATCATGACAGCATCACAGCCTGTCACATTTATACAATCCTGCGCACTTTGCCAATCCCAAATCTCACCATTGGCAATCACCGGAATAGCAAGGCGTTGACGAATTTCACCAATCGCTTGCCAGTTAATGCGTTCCGCTTTATAACCATCCTCTTTGGTTCGCCCATGAATAGTTATTTCCGTAGCGCCCGCCTGTTGTACTGCATCAGCAATTTCGAATTGCCGATCACCACTATCCCAACCCAGGCGAACCTTAACCGTCACAGGTAAATGAGAAGGCACCGCTTCACGCATCGCTTTTGCCCCCTGA
Source organism: Photorhabdus temperata (assembly GCF_025384845.1). Classification (NCBI taxonomy): domain Bacteria; kingdom Pseudomonadati; phylum Pseudomonadota; class Gammaproteobacteria; order Enterobacterales; family Morganellaceae; genus Photorhabdus; species Photorhabdus temperata. Next base: position 95,061 of record NZ_JAJAFX010000006.1, read on the forward strand.
TAAATCAGTTCAGGATCTTTCAGCAACGTTGCTCCGCCGCCACTGCCATTGACCGTTTTTGATGGACAACCGCAATTTAAATCAACCCCACAGGAGCCTAATTCAACCGCCCGCGCCGCGTTTTCCGCCAACCATTGCGGATACTGGCCCAGGAGCTGAACCCGCACCAAAGTGCCGGACGGTGTCCGGCTTTGATTACGTAATTCAGGACAAAGCTTATAAAACGATTTTACCGGCAACAGGCTATCGACAACCCGCAAGAACTCCGTAATGCACAGATCATACTCATTGACTTCACTCAGAAGTTCCCTGACCAAAGAATCCAGCACCCCTTCCATCGGAGCCAGCAAAACCCGCATTGACTAACCTCTGGCACCAGACGCTTTATTTGATGTATCCGCATGATTACGGCTACGCTGACGCGAAGGTGCTCCAGAACGGCGATGGCTATTTTTCTGCCGATTATCGCCACGCCCCTGGCGACCATTCTGAATAGGTTCAGCCTTGATGGTTGGGTCCGGCTCATACCCGGGGATCGCCATACGGGGAATCTCCCGTTTCAGCAGGCGTTCAATATCTTTCAGCAATTTGTGCTCATCAACACATACCAGAGAAAGCGCCTGCCCTGTCGCATCTGCCCGACCAGTACGACCAATACGGTGGACATAATCCTCAGAAACATTAGGCAATTCAAAATTCACGACATGAGGCAATTGATCAATGTCCAGACCACGGGCAGCAATATCTGTCGCTACCAGCACCCTGATGCTACCATCTTTAAAATCAGCCAGCGCACGGGTTCGGGCCCCCTGGCTTTTGTTGCCATGAATGGCTGAAGCGGTTACACCATCCTTATTTAACTGCTCTGCCAGACGATTTGCGCCATGTTTGGTACGGGTAAAGACCAAAACCTGTTGCCAGTTACGGCTGCCGATCAGGAAAGAAAGCAGCTCACCTTTACGCTTTTTATCGACAAAATGGACAAGTTGTTCAATCTGTTCAGAAGCGGAATTACGGCGTGCAACCTCGACGCTAACAGGATCATGCAATAATTTATTGGCTAAACTTTTGATATCGTCAGAGAAGGTGGCAGAAAACAGTAAATTTTGCCGTTTCGGTGGCAACTTATTCAGTACCCGACGGATATCATGGATAAAACCCATGTCCAGCATACGGTCGGCTTCATCCAATACCAGAATTTCCACCCGCGATAAATCAACCGCATTCTGGTGTTCAAGATCCAGTAAGCGGCCCGGTGTCGCGACCAAAATATCAACCCCACCACGCAATTTCATCATCTGAGGGTTAATACTGACACCACCAAAAACCACCAGAGAACGAAGTCTGAGGTGTTTGCTGTAGTCACGTACATTTTCACCAACCTGAGCAGCCAATTCACGGGTTGGCGTCAGGACTAACGCTCTGACCGGCCTGCGCCCTTTCATCTGAACAGGGGAGTCATTGAGCCGTTGCAGCATGGGTAAAGTAAAACCCGCAGTTTTACCTGTGCCAGTCTGAGCGCTCGCTAATAAATCTTTACCTGCTAATACAACAGGGATTGCCTGCTGTTGGATTGGCGTTGGCGCTGAATAACCTTGTTCTTCAATGGCACGCAAAATATCAGCACTTAAGCCAAGTGATTCAAAACTCATAAATAAGAAATGCTCCAGACTTCACCATTCCTGAACTACATTCAGGGGCAGTTTTATGGGAAGAAAATCAGACGCGGTAAATACCACAAAAGGAAAAAACACAAACTGCAATGCTCCATATCATAGCTATTATACCAGATATACTTTCTGATAATGCAACTAAAACTACAGGTATTTGCCCCGTAGTTTTCATGATCCATGACATTTTTATGCAATTTACATTGATTTACTATAAGTATAGAGTTTGCCATTTGATTGATATTTTGTTTAAGTCTTTTGATTATTTCCAATAGGATTCATGTCCATGTCAGTCAACAACGTCCAAACCCCCAGAGGCGAGCAAGCCAAACAACAGCTACTCGAAGCCGCTCTTGAAATTTTCGGTAAATCAGGATTAACCGGCGCGACAACCAGAGAAATCGCATTACGCGCTCAACAGAATATTGCTGCCATAGCTTACTATTTTGGCTCTAAAGAGGGGCTCTATCAGGCAGTTGCTCAGTATATTACTGACACAATCAAGACTGAGTTCACTCATCTTTTTAAAGAGATTGATGATTTTTTTTCATCATCAGCACCTTATTCACCAGACAATATATTGCGGATGATTCACGAAGGATTTCTTGGCGTTAACCGCCTGATGATTGAAAAAGAGAGCATTAATATCAGCCGGATCATGGCCAGAGAGCAACTCGCGCCCACTGATGCTTATACCCTCATCCATGAGCAAGCTCTGGTGCCTCTCCACAACAGATTAAATAAACTGATCGCCTGCTATATCGGTGCTAGTGAACATCAACTTTCCACCATGCTCCATACTCACGCTCTGATGGGTGAAATTCTCTCTTTCCGAATGGCGCGGGAAACCTTATTACGTCAGACAGGCTGGAATAATATCGGGCCAGAAGAATATAAATTAATTGATCAGATCCTCATCCAGCATATTGATTTATTACTGAATGGACTGAAAAAACATAACTCAAAGAAATAAAAGAACAAGGAATATCATGTACAACAAAAAACTCTCCCTCGCAATACTGGTCGTTGCTGTTATTCTTGGCGCAATTTTAGGACGTTACTATTATCAAGATAAAAATGATAAAACGCTGACACTCTACGGCAACGTAGATATACGCACTGTCAATCTTAGCTTCCGGGTTAGTGGTAAACTTGCCAACCTGCAAGTTGATGAAGGTGATGTTATCAATGCTAATCAGGTGATCGGTCAGCTGGACAATGCACCATTTATTAACGCGCTCAATAAAGCGCAAGCCACACGCGATAGTGCTAAAGCACGCCTGGCGATGATGGAAGAGGGTTATCGCACGGAAGAAGTTGCGCAAGTGCGTTCAGAAGTGACACAACGCGAGGCCGCTTGGCATTTTGCCGACAGTTTCTTCAAACGCCAACAAGGTTTATGGCAAAGTAAAATGATTTCAGCCAACGAGCTGGACAATGCCAAAACTAACCGCAATCAGGCGCTGGCTGCTTTACAAGCGGCAAAAGATAAACTGAATCAGTTCGAAACCGGCTACCGTAAAGAAGAAATTGCAGAAGCCAAAGGCCAGCTTGCTCAAGCCGAAGCGGCTGTTGCTCAGTCTGAATTGGACTTACAAGATACTCACCTGACTTCCCCCTCATCCGGCACTATCCTGACCCGCGCCATTGAACCGGGCACCATGCTAGCGGCGGGCAATACCGTGTTTACGCTTTCTCTGACCCATCCCGTTTGGGTAAGAGCCTATATCAGTGAAAGCCATCTTGGACAAGCAACACCAGGACGTGAAATTTTACTCTACACTGACAGCCGTAAAGATCAGCCCTATCACGGTAAAATTGGCTTTATTTCACCAACAGCCGAATTTACACCAAAGAATGTAGAGACACCTGATCTGCGCACTGATTTGGTCTATCGGTTACGTATTATCGTTACTGACCCGGATGATTCTCTGCGTCAAGGTATGCCGGTTACCCTGCATTTTTCTGATTCAGACGCATAAGGGGCTGTGATGAACAGCTCTGTATACACGATAAGGTTAGAAAAAGTAGAGAAAACTTTTCCTGGCCTGAATAATCCTGCGGTATCCAGCTTGACCGCAGAGATCTACGGCGGCTCTGTTACTGGGCTTGTGGGGCCGGATGGGGCAGGAAAAACCACGCTGATACGCATGTTGGCTGGCTTACTGAAACCAGATAGTGGTTCTATTGAAATAATGGGGCTTGATCCGATTAAACATGGTGTACAGGTACGCTTTGAACTGGGTTATATGCCTCAGAAATTTGGCCTGTATGAAGATCTGACGGTTTTAGAAAACCTGAATCTGTATGCGGATCTGCGCGGTGTACTGGGTGATGAACGTAAAAAAACCTATGAACAATTACTCACTTTTACTGACCTGACCCATTTTACCGGACGACTGGCGGGCAAACTTTCAGGCGGCATGAAGCAAAAACTGGGGCTGGCCTGTACTCTGCTCGGCAAGCCCAAAGTTCTGCTACTGGACGAACCCGGAGTAGGTGTTGACCCGATAGCCCGCCGCGAACTCTGGCGGATGGTTCACGAGCTGGCAGATGATGGCATGCTGATCCTCTGGAGTACTTCCTATCTGGATGAAGCTGAACGGTGCCGCGATGTTCTGTTACTCAACCAAGGAAAATCGCTCTATAGCGGGCAACCACAGAAACTGACCCAAACGATGTCCGGACGTTCTTTCCTGCTTGGCGCCAAACAGAATTCCCGCAGAAAAACGCTGCAACGTGCTCTTACTTTGCCACAGGTAACCGATGGCGTGATTCAGGGAAAATATGTCCGTCTTATTCTTAAACCTGATGCCTCACCGCAAGAACTGCTTAATCAGCTTGCACTACCTGATGCTGAAATCATTAAAGCGGCTCCGCGCTTTGAAGATGCTTTTATTGATTTACTCGGCGGTGATCCTGCCCGCCGTTCAGAACTGGCGGAAATCATGCCGCAGATTGAAGCTAATCCCACCGAAACGGTGATTGAAGCACAGGATTTAACCAAGAAATTTGGTGATTTTGCTGCCACTGATCATGTTGATTTTCAGGTGAAACGCGGAGAAATTTTTGGCCTGCTGGGTCCAAATGGTGCCGGTAAATCCACGACGTTCAAAATGATGTGCGGGCTCATAGTGCCGACTGGCGGTAAAGCGCTGGTATTGGGGATGGATTTGAAGACCAGTTCCGGGAAAGCCCGTCAGCATCTGGGTTATATGGCGCAAAAATTTTCACTGTACGGTAACTTGACGGTTGAACAGAACCTGAAATTCTTTTCAGGCATTTATGGCCTGCAAGGGCGCAAACAAAAAGAGAAAATTGACGGGATGGTCGAAGCCTTCAATCTCAAACCTGTTTTACATCAGACAACCGACGAATTGCCATTGGGATATAAACAACGGCTTGCCCTTTCCTGCTCACTGATGCATGAACCAGATATTCTGTTTTTGGACGAACCGACTTCGGGTGTCGATCCACAAATACGACGTGAATTTTGGTTACATATCAATGGCATGGTAGATAAAGGCGTCACTGTTATGGTGACCACTCACTTTATGGATGAAGCCGAATATTGTGACCGGATAGGGCTGGTATTTCGCGGTAAACTGATTGCCGCCGGCACACCGGACGATTTGAAACAGTTGGTCGCTACCGATGAAAACCCTGATCCATCAATGGAACAGGCATTTATTGATTTGGTCGTTAATTACGATGAGGAGCCGCAATGAGCAATCCAAAGCAACATGCTCCACAGAAGGCTGTCCGCTTCTCCTGGTGGCGATTGAAAGCACTTTGTATCAAAGAGACAAAACAGATCTTACGTGATCCCACCAGCGGGTTAATTTCTATTGTCATTCCACTGATTCTGCTGTTTATCTTCGGATACGGCATTAATCTCGACTCCAGCACCGTCCGTATTGGTATTCTGGTGGAACAACAAAGTGAAGATGCCCGCGAGTTAATACAGGCTTTTGCCGGTTCGCCCTATATTGAGCCTAAAATCAGCGATAACCGTCAGCAATTAATTAATATGATGCAATCAGGAGAAATACGTGGGCTGATTGTCATTCCTGTGAATTTCGATGCTCAACTTGCCCGTTCTGATGGTAAAGCACAAATTCAAGTCATTACTGACGGCAGTGAACCGAATACCGCAAGCTTTGTGCAAAATTACGCCAAAGGCGTATGGCAGATTTGGTTGCAACAAAGGGGGCAGGATCAGGGAAACCCGGCTAATCCATTGATTGATATGCAAGTCCGTTATTGGTTCAATCCAGCAACCATCAGCCAGCATTTTATCATTCCCGGCGCAATCACCATTATCATCACCGTCGTTGGCGCCATTCTGACATCATTGGTTGTTGCCCGTGAATGGGAGCGCGGTACGATGGAAGCCCTGCTTTCCACCCAAATTACCCGTATCGAATTACTGCTTTCTAAGCTTTTGCCTTATCAAGTGCTTGGATCGCTCGCCATGACGCTCTGTATGCTGGTCGCTGTATTTGTGCTGGATGTCCCCTATCGAGGCTCGCTATGGATATTGTCTGCGATCACCAGTCTCTACCTGGCCACTGCCCTTGGTATCGGGCTTTTAATCTCCACCATTACACGCAACCAATTTAATGCGGCAATGATAGCGTTGAATGTCGCCTTTCTGCCTGCAATTATGCTTTCCGGCTTTATTTTTGAAATAAACAGCATGCCTGCGTTTATTCAGGCCGTGACCTATTTCATCCCTGCCCGTTATTTTGTCAGTAGCCTGCACACGCTCTTTCTGGCTGGAAATATCAGTACGATATTGATGATAAACCTGTTACTGCTGATTGCTTCCGCAATTTTGTTTATTGGCCTGACTGCATGGAAAACCCCGCGGCGCCTGGATTAAGAAGGAATTACCATGTTTTATCGTCTTTACACACTGATTATTAAAGAATTGCAGTCTCTGCTCAGAGATCCGCAGACACGGGCCATATTGGTTATGCCGGTTATCTTTCAGATGATCCTATTTCCACTGTCGGCAACGCTTGACGTCACTAACGCTACCATTGCTATTTTTGATGAGGACAAAGGCAAAGCTTCTATCGAGCTGACCCAACGACTGGCAAAATCAAAAGCATTTCCTGACGTGATATTGTTGACCCATTCACAAGAGATACAGCCCATAATCGATCACCAAAAAGCCTTACTGCTGGTTCGTTTCCCACAAGATTTCAGTGCTAAAATTGCCAGCCATGATCCCGTTTCTCTTCAAGTACTGCTGGATGGTCGTAATTCTAACAGTGCTCAAATTGCTGCCGGCTATATCCAGGAAATTGTCCTGCACTATCAACAGGAGCTAATGGGTAATATGCCGAAAGCCAATAACAGTGAATTGGTGATCCGCAACTGGTACAACCCCAATCTGGATTATAAATGGTTTGTCGTACCTTCTCTGGTTGCACTGATTACCACAGTCGGGATATTAACGGTCACGGCATTGTCAATTGCCCGGGAAAGAGAGCAAGGAACGCTGGACCAGTTACTGGTTTCACCTATGACCACCTGGCAGATTTTCATTGGTAAAGCGGTTCCTGCTGTAGTCGTAGCGACTTTTCAGGCAACTTTAGTGCTGGCTATTGGTATCTTTTGCTATCAAATCCCATTTTCCGGCTCACTACCGCTGTTCTATTTATCCATGTTGATATACAGCTTATCGCTGGTGGGATTTGGCTTGTTAATCTCTTCTCTTTGTTACACTCAGCAACAGGCGTTTATTGGCGTATTTGTTTTTATCATGCCTGCCATCTTGATCTCCGGTTATATTTCTCCGGTTGAAAATATGCCTGGATGGTTACAAGATCTCACCTGGGTTAATCCTATCTGGCATTTTAATGACATAACCAAGCAGATTTATCTCAAAGATGCCAATTTCGCTGTTATCTGGAGAAGCCTGTGGCCCCTTCTGGCAATCACTGTCACAACCGGGAATCTTGCCTATTGGTTGTTCCGACGGAAAATTGCTTGATGTGATAATACACATGTACAAACTTACTATAAAGAGTAGTTATATAATCAACAATACAGCTTTTGGCTAAGGTAAGATTATGAACAAATCACCCTCGCAAGTTACCATACAAATTAGGGACAAAGAAAATACAACCAAACATATTTCTGAGGCTAATTTGGAAAAACGGATTAACCGCTCTTTACGTGCATCTTTTGCCCTCGCAGGTAATAAAGTCAGTGATGAATCATGGAAAAAAATGAGCAAAGCTGCCCAATTTCTGACAAAAATTAACTAATCTCACTAACCGTCTTATTAAATAAGGCGGTTAAATTTTCATTTTCTCCATCAATAGCTCTTCTTATCTACATAATAATAGACACGTTTATTTCTTACAAAACCATCCAGTGTTTCTGAGTTAAAACTCAGTGTAGCTAAAGTTATTTTAACTACACTGAAAATATCAATTAACGGCGATCGCCAAAAATACGCAGTAGCATCAAGAACATATTAATGAAGTCCAGATACAGGGTCAGCGCGCCGACAATAGAGAATTTACGCAGATTCTCTTTATCATTCACATCCAGATTTTCACCCATTTCTTTCAGTTTCTGAGTGTCATAAGCAGTCAAGCCCGCAAAAATAACCACACCAATGTAGGTTATCGCCCACATCAACGTTTCACTCTTCAACCAATAGTTAACCAGAGAAGCCAGAATGATGCCGATAAGCCCCATAAACAGGAAGCTGCCAAGGCCACTCAGACTACGTTTGGTGGTATAGCCGTAAAAACTCAGCGCACCAAACATGCCGGCAGTCACGACAAAAGTGGTGGCAATGGAACTACCAGTATATGCGATGAAAATACTGGAAAGCGTCAGCCCGGTCAGAGCTGAATACAACATAAACAACCCTGTTGCTAATGAACCGTTCATACGGTTAATCAAACCGGAAAGGACGAAAACCAGTCCCAATTGAGCAATAATCAGCCCATAGAAAACAATTGAGTTTGAGAAAATAAATGCAACAACAACCTGACTTTGTGACGCATACCAAGCCACAAACGCTGTTAACAACAGGCCACAAGTCATCCAACCATAAACTTGGGCCATATAAGTTTGCAGGCCGGTTCCAGCCTGCTGGATTATAGAACCATTTGAGCGTGGATAACGATCCATGGCGCTTACCTTCTATGACAGTGTTTAGAAATTCAGGCTGTTTTAATATCAACAACCCACTCAAGTTTTATACATTATCACAGAATATAATCAAAACAATTAACCATTCAATAATTACTTGTATAGCAGTTGATCTATCTGATCAGTTTTCGAAGCGTTTCGCAAAAATAGAAAATGCCTTCATAACCAGCGTCTCGCTGCTTCTTGATCGCTCTCGCGGGATTCAACCCAACGTTCACCATCAGACAAGGACTCTTTTTTCCAGAAAGGCGCCTTTGTTTTCAAATAATCCATAATAAATTCAGCAGCTTCAAAAGCCATATGACGATGAGCGCTTGTCACTCCAACAAACACAATTTCATCACCAGGGTAAAGCGCACCTATCCGATGAATAACGCTGATGCGCTGCAATGACCAGCGATCCCGCGCTTCGGCGACAATATTTTGTAACACTTTTTCCGTCATTCCGGGATAGTGTTCCAGTCTCAGTACACTTACTCGGTCACCCAGATTATGATGACGAACTTTTCCCGTGAAAGTGACAATAGCCCCATCTTCATCACATTGAGAAAGCCATTGGTACTCATCCCCGACACTGAAATTTTCCGGGCCAACAAAAATACGCGTATTTTCCATTAATCACCCCCCAGTCACCGGCGGGAAAAAAGCCACTTCATCACCATCCTGTAATGGATGCCCACCATGAACAAAAGTTTGGTTTACCGCTGACAGAAGTTTTCCATCTTCCAGCGCCATAGCCCAACGCTCACCTTGTGATATTAATGCCTTTCTCAAGCCCTCAACGGTTGGGTAATGATTATCCAGCTCCAGTGAATCAGTCCCTACCAGCTCACGTACTTGAGCAAAAAAGAGTACTTTAATCATTCTTCCACCTTAAAATGCCCTAATCGCCCACCCCGTTTCTCCAGCAAACGAACCGGCCCGATGACCATATCTTTCTGTACGGCTTTACACATATCATAAATAGTCAGCGCCGCGACGGATGCCGCTGTCAGCGCCTCCATTTCAATGCCGGTTTTTCCTGTCAGACGGCAACAGGATTCAATTCTCACCCGGTTATATTCTGCCTGCGCTTCCAACTGAACTTCGACTTTCGTTAGCAGTAATGGATGACAAAGCGGAATTAATTCCCATGTACGTTTCGCCGCCTGAATACCCGCAATCCGGGCCGTTGCAAACACATCCCCTTTGTGATGACTACCGTCAATAATCATTGCCAGTGTTTCCGGCGTCATTTCAATAAAAGCCTCTGCCCGCGCCTCACGTTCTGTTTCGGCTTTAGCAGAGACATCAACCATATGAGCTTCACCAGTAGAATTAATGTGGGTTAATTGAGACATTCTTTGCTCCTGAAAAAATAACAATACCAGGCAGTAAATTAACCGCCGATGACAGAAAGATTTGGGGTGATACCGCTGTCACCCTGATGAAGGAAATGGGTTTCCCGTTTATGGTGCAGCCCCCCCTGAATGCGCAATTTCAAATCATTGAGTTGCTCTTCACTTGATAACAAATCACGCAGTGATATCCCCTGTTCACCAAACAGGCATAAGTGAAGATTACCTATTGCAGAAACACGCAAGCGATTACAACTTCGGCAGAAATCTCTCTCATAAGGCATAATCAGACCAATTTCCCCCTGATAATCAGGATGGCTAAAAACCTGTGCCGGACCATCACTGCGTGAGCGTTGCAGCTGATGCCAACCATCGTGCAGCAAGCATTCCCGGATAGTTTCGCCAGAAATGTGGTATTTACGAAACATTTCACCGCCATCACCGGTTTCCATTAATTCAATAAATCTCAATTGGATAGGGCGATCTTTTATCCAGTGCAGGAAAGCCGGCAGGCTGATGTCATTGACGTTTTTCATCAGCACCACGTTGACTTTCACTTTACTGAAACCCGCTGCAAATGCCGCATCAATACCACGTATCACCTGAAAGAATTTGTCTTGTCCGGTAATCGCATGAAACTGACGGGGATCAAGCGAGTCCATACTGACATTCACCGCGGTTAAACCTGCCTCTTTCCACTCGGCAATATTCCGTTCCATCCGATAACCATTGGTGGTTACAGCAAGGGTTCTGATTAACTTATTTTCACGGATAACAGAAATGATATCCGTGAAATCACGGCGCATGGTCGGTTCGCCACCCGTCAAACGGATTTTCTCTGTACCAAGATCGGCAAATGCCCGGCTAACAAGACGGATTTCAGATAATGTCAAAAAGGAGTGATGCCCGCGGGGCTTATAGCCATCCGGCAGGCAATAAGTACACCGGAAATTACAAACATCGGTAATCGACAACCTCAAATAATAAAATTTGCGGGCAAAAGCATCTACGAGTTGTTCCACAATAACACCTTTCCAAATATGGGAGACGCGGGCATTTCTGCCCTACATCCTGGTGACTCAGCGGCCACGGCCAAAACATCATATCGCTGTGTAAAACGGTGACTTAGACGCAGAGGCTAGGAGTTAATTTCAATATCTATGATTTAATGTAAAACGACGTTCTCAATATCAATTCTAGCGCTTAAGAAGGAAAAAGGCGAACATCCACTTTCATTATATAATTTAATATACAACGACTTAGCCAATGCCAGAACAAATAGCAGACGGTTCTATGGGTGTTGATTGATTAAAATATTGCGCCAAATCACGGCACTTTTTCGGTTAATCGTGTTTTATAATAAATTACGCTAAAATTACTCGGTAAATATAAGTTCAGTCAGCAACAGGAATTCTATGCGAAACCGCACATTAGCCGATTTAGATCGGGTAGTTGCCCTCGGTGGAGGTCATGGCCTTGGGCGTGTTATGTCCTCTCTTTCATCATTAGGCTCCCGCCTGACAGGTATCGTCACCACAACAGATAATGGCGGCTCAACCGGCAGGATCCGGCGCTCCGAAGGCGGTATTGCCTGGGGAGATACCCGCAATTGTTTAAATCAGCTCATTACCGAACCCAGCGTTGCATCAGCAATGTTTGAATACCGTTTTGGTGGTAACGGAGAACTGTCAGGTCATAACTTGGGTAATCTGATGCTTAAGGCGTTGGATCATTTGAGTGTCAGACCACTTGAAGCAATTAATTTAGTCCGCAGCCTACTGAAAGTGAATGCTCATCTTATTCCCATGTCTGAACAACCCGTTGACCTGATGGCGATAGATGATCAAGGCAACACCATCTATGGTGAAGTCAATATTGATCAATTGAATTGTATGCCACAGGAGTTGATGCTTTACCCCCCAGCGATGGCGACAAAAGAGGCGCTGGATGCTATCACTCAAGCGGACCTGATTATTATCGGGCCTGGAAGCTTCTTTACCAGTCTGATGCCATTACTTTTACTTGAAGATTTAACTCAGGCACTGCGCCGCAGCAACGCCAATATGATTTATATCGGTAATCTTGGGAAAGAATTAAGTACCGCCGCCGCTGGGTTAACACTGAAAGATAAACTGGAAATAATGGAAAATAAAATTGGCTGCCGGATGATCAACGCGGTCATTGTTGGCCCCTGCACAGATACCAGCGAACTTAGCGACCGGTTTATTACTCAACAAATACTGGAAGCACAGGATATTCCCTACCGCCACGACCGTGAATTACTGCATCAGGCGTTAGAAAATACCCTGCAAAACCTTGGTTAATTAAGAATTGGCAATAAATTGCTCACGCAATGCCTGAACCTGATCCCGAACACTCGCTGCCTGCTCGAATTCAAGATCCTGCGCATGTTGGTACATTTTCGCTTCCAGCCCGCGGATTTTGTTTTCCAGCTCTTTGGCAGACAGCTTGCTGAATTCTTCCGGCACAACCAGCTTACTTCTGCCTTTCCCTTTGCTACCCGCAGGCTGACCAATTTGCAGAATATCACTGATCTTTTTATTCAGACCGGTTGGAACAATGCCGTGCTCTTGATTAAATACTTGTTGTTTAGCACGACGACGTTCCGTCTCACCAATCGCTTTCGCCATTGAATCAGTGATCTTATCGCCATAAAGAATCGCCTTACCATGCAAGTTACGGGCTGCACGCCCAATAGTTTGAATTAATGAACGCTCAGAACGCAGGAAACCTTCTTTATCAGCATCAAGAATCGCCACCAGAGAAACCTCTGGCATGTCTAGCCCTTCCCTCAACAAGTTAATGCCCACTAATACATCAAACTCACCTAAACGAAGATCCCGAATAATTTCCACACGTTCGACAGTATCAATATCTGAGTGCAAATAGCGAACCCGCTCACCATGTTCTTCCAAATATTCAGTCAAATCCTCCGCCATTCGCTTGGTCAGCGTAGTGACCAGCACCCGCTCATTTTTCACCGCCCGAATACGGATTTCAGACAGTAAGTCATCAACCTGAGTGGTGACTGGGCGAACTTCTATTTCAGGATCAAGCAAACCGGTAGGACGCACCACCTGTTCCACGACATCCCCAGCGGATTTTTCCAATTCATATTTACCCGGCGTGGCCGAAACATAAATTGTCTGTGGAGCCAGTGCTTCAAATTCTTCAAATCTCAGCGGGCGGTTATCCAATGCGGAAGGCATACGGAAACCATATTCCACTAACGTTTCTTTACGGGAACGATCCCCTCGGTACATCCCACCGATTTGCGGGATTGTCACGTGTGATTCATCCACCACTAACAGGCCATCAGCAGAAAGATAATCAAACAGGGTCGGAGGCGGCTCTCCTTCCGCACGCCCGGAGAGGTAACGAGAGTAGTTTTCAATGCCGGAGCAGTAACCCAATTCATTCATCATTTCCAAATCAAACTGGGTACGCTGAGTAACACGCTGTTCTTCCAACAACTTACCGTTTGCCAGCAGTACCTTGCGCCGCTCCTCAAGCTCAACTTTAATCTCTTCCATTGCCTGAATAATACGCTCACGAGGCGTCACATAGTGAGTTTTCGGATAAACAGTATATCGCGGAACATGATATTCAATCTGTCCCGTCAGCGGATCAAACAGTGATAACCGTTCCACCTCATCATCAAATAATTCAACACGCAAAGCGTGATCATCAGATTCAGCCGGGAAGATATCAATCACTTCACCACGTACCCTGAATGTCCCCCGCTGAAATGCCTGATCATTACGGGTATATTGCAATTCAGCTAAACGCCGCAGAATGGAACGTTGATCGATAATCATGCCATTGGTCAGGTGGAGCATCATTTTTAGGTAGCTGTCCGGATCACCCAAGCCATAAATAGCCGATACAGATGCAACCACGATGACATCCCGCCGCTCCAGCAAAGCCTTCGTGGCGGACAAACGCATTTGTTCAATGTGCTCGTTTACTGAAGCATCTTTTTCGATAAAAGTATCAGAACTGGGAACATAAGCTTCAGGTTGGTAATAATCGTAGTAAGAAACAAAGTACTCCACCGCATTCTCTGGAAAAAATTCCTTCATTTCGCTGTAAAGTTGAGCCGCTAGTGTCTTGTTTGGCGCAAGTACCATTGTTGGCCGGTTTAAATTCGCTATCACATTAGCAATAGTGAATGTTTTACCAGACCCCGTTACGCCCAACAGAGTCTGGTGGGCAAGCCCGTCCTCCAGCCCTTCCTGCAATCGGTGAATAGCCTCTGGTTGATCACCACCAGGTTGGAAGTCAGAACGTAATTTGAACACCTTACTCATAGATATCTCACTTTCCTAACATTAAGCCGTCTATAATACTGGATAAAAAACCAGCTTCAAGTCAGTTTTGTAAAAACCGGCTCAATTTGGACCATTTTCCTATTAATTAAAAATTGGTTGACATCAAAATAAATACCACGTTATCCCCAAAATCACCTTGATTTTTTCATTTTTTATATGATCGACTGAAAGGTGACAACACAGGGCATCATCACCGATCAAACAAGGCTTGATTTTAATTATCTTATTGATATTTAATAAAATTAAAACAAAGACGAGAATAACATCAACCTTAATGAAAGCCGCGTATTTTCTTGCGTTACGCAACTTTTCTAAGCCTAATACACAAGGTTATCCACAGGAATAGTGGATAACTCTACAAACCCTATTAGCTGTACGAGGTTGCAGCATCATTCCACAAAAGAGGTATCCTCTACCAGTAAAAATTTTTACTGTTTTTTTAAACATAAACAAACCATACCGACTTCGCAGCAGAATTTTCATTCAATAGGAAATAACCGGTAAACAGTTTTCCAGTATCAAATCTGTTTACACCAGAAGAAAGGGTGATAGTTTTTCACCTGAGAAGAAATAAAATGAATATTTTCATTTCGATAATAAGGTTTATCACTGTTTTTTCTGTTTTCAGCAACAGTAGATTCAATATCACCAATAACATTTTTGGCTATACTAATAAGCATTCGCCAGAAAAATAAAACCACCTTATTGATATGAGTAAAACTCATTTTTTAACCAGAATATACAGGATATCCTTGATAAGTAGATTAATTCACATCAGTATACCCAATAGATTTCAAGTTGCAGCGCGGCGGCAAGTGAACGCATCCCCAGGAGCATAGATAACTATGTGACTGGGGTAAGTGAACGCAGCCAACAAAGCAGCAACTTGAAAGATGAAGGGTATATTCCCCTATTTTACAAGATGAACGCCATAGAGAGCTTTAAAAAAACGATAGATACAAAAATATCAGATCTACACTGCCCTGACAAAATATCCAATATTCTGCTGGCTATTTTCGATCGAAAGACCTACTTTGTACCTATCATCCACAATTTTAATCTTATTGCTGTTCCCAAGCATTTTTATATTGCCATTTCCCGGTGATTTAACTGTGTTACCATTTAATCAATTTACTAACTTAAGTCCTAATGTTTATTTCACTTCCTTATTTTACAGTGGTTCCCTAGTGCTAAAAGAAATAACCAGTGTTTAAACTCGAAGGTTGAAGTAGCTCTTCCCCGAGGGATTTATAATAGGAATAATATTTTGGTTGATGCTATCTAACTGCCAAAAAACACATCAACACAACTTAACATTATTGTAATAGAGTCCATAAAGTCAACATAAAAAGAAACATAAAGTTCATTTTTGTGTAAACTTTATAATGCATCCAACTTAATACTATGATTTAACTTTTATTTTTAAAATATAAATGTAACTCCATGCGCATTTTCTGACACAAGATGTGCTAATATAAATAGCTATAAAGACAATATATTAAAGTAAAATCAATAAATTATTACAATGAGTGGTTTTCTCATACTGGACAATATCATTGAGTAATATATAGTTATGCAGTAATTTTTACATAAAGGATTTTTATGAAAACGTCTAATGCACAGCGAAAAACAAATATCATTAAGAACATAGAGTATTTGATACGTACCCGTGGCGAAACCAAGAGCTCCTTTTCCAATCGAACAGGATTAACGCGTACTACCATTTATAAAATCCTGGAAGGACAAGTTAATAACGTTCAACAATCTACCATCCTCCGGATCTCCGATTTTTTCGGTGTTTCCTGTGAAGAAATAGAAAATTATGACCTTGAACAATTAGAACGCCTCAATGAAACGCTTTCAACTGAAGGTAATAAAAATCCGTCAGCCATCCCCATCATTCCACAATCTGAATTTTTATCTGTTTCCGGAAAAAAAATAGGTCAGCTTGTTACCGAGTACCCGCTGACCTATTTCTTTGGCGATGAGTCAAATATGTTGGCGATTAAAATCGAATCGGAAATAGAAGATACCTTTATACCCGGCGAGGTGATCATCATAAAACGCCCTCCCGCGTTAGTCACTAACACCCCATTACTGTACTACTCTAAAGACATCGGGTTCTTTATCCGGCAAGAGAAAGATGATGACAGTATAGACAGAAGATACCCTAAATACGCTCAATTTTTAGGTTATATCGTAGGAGAAAGGCTATAAATGACCGCAAACCAGAAATTTAAGTTATTGGGATTTACAAGGTACGGTAAATTATCAGCAAATATCATGGTACTTGCGACGGGCAAGACCATTACTATGGGGCTGAAAGAGCTGGTCGATAGTGATATTTCAGAAGATTTGAGCAGGCATGAACTCAGTACGCTATATCGTAAATTATACAGCCATAGTAACATTGTCACAGCTTATGAACTCGGGGATCGTCATGAGCGTTCATGGCAAGCGTATTTACTCATCAGCGTCGCACTCAGTGTTATTTATATTTTCTCCACGATATGTGGCGTGAAGCCCATTCATGTCCCTATTATTAATATCGTCACTCCGCCCGGCGTGTTTATTTACCCAATCACTTTCCTTCTGGTCGATATTCTAAACGAATTCTATGGGTTACGCCTGGCGAGAAGAACGATTATTATCTCCTTTGCCGCGAATTTACTGTTTGTTCTGGGGCTTTGGGCAACCGCACTGATGCCAGGTGTTCCTGGATGGGAGTTTGGTGTAACTTATAGTGGCATAATTAATAGTATTGTCTCGGTATTACTGGCATCATCTCTTGCTTATTTTATCTCTGAGAATATAAATTCGTATCTTCTTTGCAAAATAAAATCTCTCACAAATTCAAAGTATCTTTTCCTCAGAGTGATAACCAGTACTGTCATCGCCTCGGCATTTGATAGCATAATATTCTGCTCAATT
Organism: Photorhabdus temperata; assembly: GCF_025384845.1. Taxonomy (NCBI): domain Bacteria; kingdom Pseudomonadati; phylum Pseudomonadota; class Gammaproteobacteria; order Enterobacterales; family Morganellaceae; genus Photorhabdus; species Photorhabdus temperata. The sequence continues at coordinate 112,533 of NZ_JAJAFX010000006.1, forward strand.
GCTTTTTATGGTGTTCTCAGTATCGATATCATAAAAGAAATGATTATTGCCCAATTTATAATTAAAGTCGTTTATTCTATTCTGGGTGTAGGCCCTATATACCTGGTAAGAAAGATATTCAGAAGTTATATAAACCAACCCGCAGATGCCACGGTTAATAAAAAACTCGCCGAAGTATGATATAGAAGGTATTCCTTAACACATAGATGAAATGTTTACCTACATTGAGAATAACCCCAATTTAGTCGGTCAGCTTTAGTTGCGATACCAGCGAAGATCTGGATTTTGCTGGTGACCGTGACTTTTGTTCAGCAGACATGAGCAGGATTAAGGAGAGCGTGGAAAGTTACCTGGGGGCGCGTTATGGGATTGAAGTCAAGACACGACAAACTATGTTCGAAAGGTAACGGTAATTGCCCTGTTTGAGCAGGGACGTTATCGTTAATTTAAGCAGTTACCCATCGGATTTTGCGAAGACTGATTATTGATGGCATGAACGGCCTAACGACCTGATGAAAAACCTAAGCATAAAAATGGCTCATTGAAGCCGGACACTTTTTTAGGTTCATCAGGTACAGAACTCAATAATTCAATTAACCAGTAATTTAAAATCTATATATTCACCTGAATAATTAAGATATTCTTGCGTTAAATGAGGAATAGTACCCAATAAAGGCGCAGGTAGCATACGTTCTAATGTCGCCAGATATTCCTTCTGACGCTTGCTTGCGGGTTCAACTTCATTCGCTATCCAACCCGCGAAATATAATCCTGAACCTCTGATAGCCTCTGAGGTGAGTATTGCATGATTAATACAGCCAAGTTTCACACCTACGGTTAGAATAACCGGTAATTGCTCTTTAATCACCCAGTCAGCAAAAGTCGCCGATTCCGATAAAGGAGTATACCAACCACCAGCACCTTCGACTAAAACCCAGTCGGCTTTATTTTCCAGATGATGCAGACCCGCAGACATAACAGAAAAATCAATAGGTTGATTTAAATCAGCGCTAACAATATGCGGTGATGTCGCTTCAACAAATACCAACGGATTCACTTCCTCATATTGTAAAGGCAAAGAACTGTTTGCCAATAATGCCAGTGCATCCGCATTACGGACACCTTCCGGTGTTATTTCACTGCCGGAAGCGACGGGTTTATAACCTGCTGTTTTATATCCTGCTTTAGTCGCAGCCTGTAGCAAAGCACAACTTACAACGGTTTTACCTACTTCGGTATCTGTACCCGTTAAAAACCAGCTCTTAGTCACGATAAATCACTCCAAAAACAACCTGATAACTGAGAGGTAAATGTTTATCTTCCCGTGGGTAAGCCTGCTCCAAAGCAGTCAACCGGCCACGGGTCATCAGTCCCTGCTGTCGCCCACAATGAAGATGAGTCGCTCCAATCCCTTTCAGGGAACCTAATAGTGGCAATATATGCGGATATTGTTGGCGATAAACCTGACTGATAAGACGGTGCCGAAAATCCTGACAGGCATCTTTAATCATCTGCTGGGGCAGAAAATGATTAATATGCTGATAGTTATCAACCGCACTCCAGGCTTGCTGCAATTCATGTAATGAGCCTTGGGCCAATGTGGAAAACAGAATCAATCCACCAGGGCGAGTTACCCGATAAAGCTCGGTTAAAACACCAGATAAATCATCGCACCATTGAACAACCAAATTACTGAAACAGATATCAACACTGCTGTCAGCAAGCCCTAAATGTTCAATATCACCTTGCAGGTAATAATCTGCTGCCTGCTTTTCACGGGCATGAGCTAACATACCTGATGCCAAATCCAGCGCGATAACCTGTCTCCCCTGTTGCCGCCAGCAATGACTAAAAAAACCGGTACCGCAACCGGCATCTAATACTACTCTGCCAGGATGCCCACTGATTTGTTGCATGAGGAATTCACCGGTTTGCTGCTGTAATTTTGCTACCACATCATAATTAGCGGCAGCACGCCCAAATGCGCAGGCAACAGCCCGTTTATCGACACATTCAGCTACAGAACTCATATAGCGCCTCCGTCAATATATCAATATCTTGCTGCGTATGGCTGGCAGTCAGAGTAATACGTAATCTGGCACTGCCTGGCGGTACTGTCGGAGGACGAATCGCTTTAACCCAAATTCCTTTTTGTTGCAGATATTGAGATAAAGACACACTCAGCTCATTATCACTCACAATCAATGGCTGAATCGCCGTAGTTGAATCTGTCAGGTTGAATGGCAGTTTCTGTACCTGCCGGCGGAAGTCATCAATATTTTGCTGTAATCGTTGGCGCAGCTCATCACCAGATTGGATCTGCCGGATCGCTTCAGAAATCGCCTGCGCCTGCGCCGGAGGCATAGAAGTGCTGTAAATAAGATGACGGGCGTACTGAATCAGATATTCTGCCGTCTGCTCATCACAAAGTACCGCGGCACCACTCAATCCAAATGCTTTGCCAAAAGTGACAATCAAAATTTCCGGTTTTACTTTCTGTTGCCAACAGCTTCCCCGGCCCTGTTCACCACAGACACCAATACCATGTGCATCATCCACCATTAGCCAACTACCCGAAACGCGGGTTTGCTGATAAATATCGGCCAGCGGAGCGCAGTCGCCATCCATACTGAACACCCCTTCGGTCACCACCAGTGTTTTTCCAACACAGGGTTTTGCCAGTAAATCCGCAAGTGATGCAGGTTGATTATGGCGAAAACGACGTAATTGAGCAGATGAATGCATGGCAGCTTCCATTAATGAAGCATGACTCAAGCGATCGGCAATAATCCGATCCGCTTTCGTCATTAACGCTGCAATTACCCCCTGATTAGCAGAATATCCTGAAATAAACAGTAATGCTTTTGGATAACCCAACCAGTCAGCCAATTGTTGTTCCAACTGCTGATGAGCGTTTGTATAACCCGTAATATGGCCTGAACCCCCACTGCCAACACCATATTGTTCAGCCCCCCGCTGCCATGCGGAAATGACGGCGGGATTTGCGCTTAATCCCAGGTAATCATTACTGGAAAAATTAAGATATTTGCCTTCAGTGGTATACAGGAAACGCCCATCTGATTTCTGATTAACCTGCCGCTGACGCCATAGAGAAGAATCTCGACGCTCAGATAATTGCCGGGAAAGATACACTGACCAATCCATTACAATGCCGCATTATAAAATTGTTCGTTATCCGCATTGATGATGGCTTCTGCCAGATGCTGTTGCTGCTGATTATCACCAAATGCCGTTTGAGTCTGCTGAGGGTTAATACCCAATTTTCGGAACAGTTGTAAATCTTTATCTTCACCAGGATTAGGCGTAGTCAGCAACTTACAGCCATAGAAAATAGAATTGGCGCCCGCCATAAAACACATTGCCTGCGTCTGCTCATTCATCTGTTCACGACCAGCGGATAACCGAACATGAGAAGCTGGCATCATGATCCTGGCAACCGCAATTGTGCGGATAAAATCAAAAGCATCCACATCTTTGTTATCAGCCAACGGCGTGCCTTTAACTTTTACCAACATGTTAATGGGTACACTTTCCGGCGGTTTTGGCAGGTTTGCCAGTTGTACCAGCAATGCAGCCCGATCACGGATTTCCTCACCCAAGCCGACAATACCACCAGAGCAAACTTTTATTCCCGCATCCCGCACCTTATCGAGCGTATCCAACCGGTCCTGATAGGTCCGGGTAGTAATGATGTTGCCATAAAATTCCGGTGAGGTATCAAGGTTGTGGTTGTAGTAATCTAATCCCGCTTCCGCCAGCCGCTGCGCTTGTGAACCCTCGAGCATGCCAAGCGTCATGCAGGTTTCCATCCCTAATGCTTTGACTCCCTTAACCATTTTCTCCAGATAAGGCATATCCCGTTCATGAGGGTTTTTCCAGGCGGCGCCCATACAAAAACGTGTTGAACCTGCTTTTTTAGCCTTACGAGCAGAATCAATCACTTTCTCCACTTCCATTAACCGCTCTTTTTCAAGGCCAGTTTTATAGCGGGAGCTTTGCGGGCAATATTTACAATCTTCCGGACAAGCGCCCGTTTTGATGGAAAGTAATGTACTAACCTGTACCTGCTGCGGGTCAAAATGCATACGGTGAATCTGTTGCGCTTGAAATAATAATTCGAAAAAAGGTTTATCAAACAGTTCTTGCGCCTGCTTAATTGTCCATTGCTTACGTTCAGTCACAATGACATCTCCAGTGTGAAAAAAGTCTCGTCAGTTTAAATAATGTCGTTATACTGTCAACCAATTTTAAATAAATTAGTTTACATCTAGCCTTATGACTTCTTCTGATATTGAATTTGATCTGCGCCATATCTGGCATCCTTATACCTCTATGACCAAGCCACTTCCGGTTTATCCTGTTGTCAGCGCCTCTGGTGTGGAGCTGGAACTCACTGATGGCCGTAAGCTGATAGATGGCATGTCTTCATGGTGGTCTGCCATTCATGGATATAATCATCCGGTACTGAATCAGGCAGTGAAGATTCAGATTGATAAGATGTCCCATGTCATGTTTGGTGGAATTACCCATCCATCCGCAGTCGCACTTTGCCGACAATTAGTGGACATTACGCCACCATCGCTTGAATGCGTCTTTCTGGCTGATTCAGGTTCTGTTGCGGTGGAAGTGGCCCTGAAAATGGCGTTGCAATACTGGCAGGCAAAAGGTGAGAAACGTCAGCGTATTCTGACATTACGTCACGGTTATCATGGTGATACGTTTGGTGCTATGTCTGTCTGTGATCCCGACAATTCGATGCATAATCTCTACAAAGGTTATCTGCCACCACATCTGTTTGCCGAATCACCTGAATGTGGATTTGATTCTCTTTGGGATGAACGGGATATCATTTCATTCCGTACTTTGCTGGAGCAGTATTCCAGTGATATTGCTGCGGTTATCCTGGAACCTATTGTACAAGGTGCCGGAGGAATGCGGATTTATCATCCTGAATACCTGCGCCAGGTCAGAATGCTCTGTGATCAGCATCAGATTCTGTTAATTGCCGATGAAATTGCCACCGGCTTTGGCCGTACAGGAAAATTGTTTGCTTGTGAACACGCTGAAATTGAACCGGATATTTTATGTGTGGGAAAAGCGCTGACTGGCGGCTATATGACGCTATCAGCAACGCTGACAACCCGTAAAGTAGCCGAAACGATCAGTAATGGTGAAGCCGGCTGTTTTATGCATGGTCCAACGTTTATGGGAAATCCATTAGCTTGTGCTGTAGCGGAGGCCAGTTTGAAATTGTTGTTAGAAAGTCCTTGGCAACAGCGTATTAAATCGATTGAAAACCAATTAAGTGCTGAGTTGATGCCATTAAAATTACATGCAAAAGTGGCTGATGTTCGGGTATTAGGCGCCATTGGGGTGGTGGAAATGAAACAACCGGTGAATATGGCGGTGTTACAACACTATTTTGTTTCTGAAGGTGTCTGGATCAGGCCATTTGGTAAACTGATTTATCTGATGCCACCTTATATTATTCAACCAGAGCAGCTTTCATGTTTGACAAAGGCGGTTTTCAACGCAATTAATCTGTAGTTTGCTGTTAGTTATTTGCTCCCGCCACCCATTCTGCGGATATGGCGGGAAAACGTTTTAATACTTATCTGTTCGGATAATATTATTTTATATGCCGGTTTATTTTCAACGCGCTATTAATGGTTTATGATTTTCGATTAAATGCAATTTATTTCCCTTTTGAAAAATTGCGTTTATTGAATCAAACCCGTCCTTGATATAAAAGCCTTAATAGGGTTAACGTAATTTATATTAGATTCATCCCCTCACTATAAGATGCTAGCCCCCCCTCTTTTACCATTTCCAAGCAAATAACCTCATCACCCGGAAAACCACTTGGCTTCGTTTTATAATGAATTAATCCCTCACCAAAAATTTCCTGATAGATTTTCCCTAAACAATTAATTAACGCTTCAATATTAACTGCCATTATTTATATAATTCCTATTTTTGTTAAGCCAATTCATCTGCGGTTTGGCTTTTCAAACCGCGAATGAAAAAACTTTTGAGAAAAAACTTCCTCCTTTCTATTGACTACCAACGCACTTCTGTAGTGGGTAAAAACGTTACTGATTTTACTCGTTCCATCATGTCATAAGAGATCTTCATACTGGTAGGAATGCGGAAATCAAGCAATGTGTATAACTCTTTCCATCCAAACTGACGTTTCATTATTATTTGTGGTTGCCGTAATTTCTCAGGCTTACCAAACTGTTCATGAACCCACTGTCGTGACATCTGAGACACCAAAGGAGATGGTAGCTCATTAGGAAATTGATATAGAGGCTTCTTTTCATTTAGCAAGGTCAATGTAATCTCTTTTAAACGCTTTTCTTCTCGGTAAAACGCTAGAAATATCCCCTCTTTTACCATATCCAGGCATACCACCTCGTCACCAGAAAAGCCTGTTGGCTTGGTTTTATAAGGGATTAACCCTTCATCAAAAATCTCCTGATAAGATTTCCCCAGACTATTTATTAACACTTCAACATTGACGGTCATTATTTGTATAACCCCTGTTCTTGGTTAAGCCAATTCATCTGCGGTTTGGCTTTTCAAACCGCGAATGAAAAAGCTTTTAAGAAAAAACTTCCTCCTTTCTATTGGCTACCAACGCACTTCTGATGTGGGCAAAAAAGTCACCAGTCTGACCCGCTCCAGCAGATCGTAATCAACCTGCATACTAGTTGGAATACAAAAATCCAATAAGGTATATAGCTCAGTCCAACCAATTTCTTTAATTAACCTTTTCCTCGGAGGAAGTGATTTTTCAGGCTCACCAAAATGCTCATGAATCCATTGCCGGGACATCATAGGAATTAATGGTGATGGCAATTCATTAGCAAATATAAAATTAGGCCGTTTGTGATCAATTAAAGTTAACGTTATCTCAGTAAGTACTTTATTTTCTCGCAAAAATGATAAGAATATCCCTTCTTTAACCATATCAAGAGATATATCAGAGTCTCCGGGAAAGCCTGTTGGTTTGGTCTTATAAGGGATTAACCCTTCATCAAAAATTTCCTGATAAGACTTACCCAAACAATTAATTAATTTTTCAATATTAACCGACATTATTTGTATAACCTCTGTTCCTGATTAATCTTATGCATCTTCAATCTAGCTGTTTCCAACTGTTCTTCTGTTGCACCATAGCTCTTTAGTGCTGGCTTTATTGCATTAAAATCCCTATCAAGCGCTGAGTGCAAATCTTTTGAGTCCTGTTGTATCTGAGATGAAGTATTTCTCCCTCCATAAGTAGCACTGAGTTTTTGGTGCACTTTCGCTGGAATAATAATGGCAGCAACATCTCTCGACATGTCCATTATTTCGCGCTTGCTTGCATCTGGATATATTCTCTTCAAATGTTTGCGAACCGCAGCTGCCGAAGGCATATGATCAGCATGTGTCCCATTCCTTGGCCTGCCCGCAAAATTACTGTACAAATCCACCTCAAATAGTTTCACCGGCGGTTTACTCAAATACACATACACCGGCGGCATACTCGGGATCGGGAAGATCAAAATATAATCGCGGAAATCCTTCTCTTCCGGCATCGGCAACGATTCAATATCGCTGCCCACTTTTTCCAGCACAAATCACAAGAGGTTACTCTTATTTCAGATTCTTTTGAAAGTCAGATTACTTACCCTTTGATCTGCCGAATACGCAAAGACTATTCGTGTATTTGGGTATAAGTCTTTAATTTGGTTAATATAAATATCCCATCCTCCAACCATTCCAATAATTGGTAATTTCACAGCTTCCTTTGCCTCTGACGGTTCCCCTAATATAGCTCTAACCTTTGCTTTATCCATTGCAGGAAAAAATGGTGGTGGTATATCACCTCGATAAATCTTCATCCTTGGCCCAGATGCAATTAAAGTCATGCTAACTGATATTAATAACCTTGATTTATCTTCAAAAACCAACGTCAACCCATCTTCTGGTATACAGAGAAACTCATTATCCCCTTTAAACATATACTCAAATCTTCCAGCTGGGATAAGTCGTTTTTCAACTAACAAATTCGCGGTTTTTCCTAAACTATTAATCACTGCGGCAATGTCTTTCATCACTCATACCACCCTTGCTTTTTATTAAATTTGTGTAATTCCCCCCGAGCCTTATTCAATTGCATATCGGTATAACCTTCTTCTCTCAGCTCTGGAGTTATAGCATCAAAGTTACTATCCACTGCTGCTTTCAAATCAGATGCATCCTGAGCCTTCTTCGTCGGTGTATTCCGTCCTCCATAAGTTTCACTATACTTTTGATGAACTCGGCGGGGAATCGCAATACTAACGCTACTTTCTAAAATGTTCTTGAGAACGTCAGGATCTAGCTCTCCATATTTTTCAATCAAATATTTTTTTAATGCAGCCTGAGACGGAATATGATCAATATCCATCCCATCGTTACGACTGCGTCCGGCCAGATCATGATATTCCCCCACTTCCAGCGGCTTCACCGGCGGTTTACTCAAATACACATACACCGGCGGCATATTCGGGATCGGGAAGATCAGAATATAATCGCGGAAATCCTTCTCTTCCGGCATCGGCAACGATTCAATATCGCTGCCCACTTTTTCCGGGATTGGCAATACGGTGATTTGCGACGGAATAAACGGCCGTTCTTCATTCCCAGTATGGGCTGGAACCTGAAACTCCTGTTCGTTCGGCGTCCATAAAATCGTTGGCCGATTTTCTCCCGGCTCCCAGAATTCATAGTTACCGGTGGTCCGATTCAGCGTCATCATACGAACCGGCACTTTATCCAGACCACTTTCCGGGCCGACGTGATACCCCTGAACCGTCATCCTGCCGCTTTTTTCATCTCTTATCCAGCGGAAACGCACACGCGTCGGGGCTTTGCCAAACTGCTCGGCAATCTCACTAAGGCGATAGCGGTTTAAATAATCTTCTTCACCTTCATTCAGCTTCGGTGAATAAAACAATCCCATTAACCCGACCGTCAACGGATTTGGGGCCGCCAGCCAGCGCCCGGAGCTGGCAGCGCCACCGCCAATGTAACGCATCACCAGCGCTTCCCCATCCGCGGCCACGCTGCGGGTGGTGGCTGCTACGGCTGTAGCAGCGGCTTCAGCCTGCGCTTTTCCACCACGAAACCACCGCTTATACCACGGTAATTTTTTATCCTGCGGTTTATCCGGCTCTGGCGGGTGTTTCTTGCCCTGGGGAGGCAATTCAGGCTTTTGCACCGCTACCGGAGCGGGAGATGACGGCACCTGATATATCCCCATTCGCCCGAAG
>NZ_JAJAFX010000060.1:0-30840 GCF_025384845.1 Photorhabdus temperata
GCGTTCCAGGTTTTTAACAGCAACGTACGTTCCGCTTCCGGCAGAATTTCCAATGCCCGAACAGGCATTTCCGGGGCCTGCTCCAGGGCCGCCGCCAGACTTTCCAATGCCTGCTGCATATAACCGCACAGGCTTTCCGGATCAAACGGTTGCACTACCTGAGCCGTCAGCCCCAGGGCTTCCCCAAAATCCTCCACTGACAGCATTAACGGATAGTTGGTCCGCTCCTGTGCGCCCAGAAATTCAATACCACTGATAAGTTTATCTGACATTACCGGCAAGGTATTGTGCCGATAATTCAACAGGCTATTAAAGAGGGGGCGTTCACCCGGCACACCGCTGCAACGCTGGGCCAGCGCCAGTGACGCGTGCTCATGTTCTAATAATCCGGCCAGCCGGGTATGAGCGGCCTGTACGCTGTTCCGTACCGGCGTCTCGTCGATATCCAGACGCAGCGGCAGGGTATTGATAAACAGCCCCATTCCACTGTCAGCGCCTTCTCCCGCCTGCATACGTCCAAACAGCACCGTGCCAAACACGACATTCTTCTGACCGCTGGTACGCGACAACACCTGTGCCCAGGCCAGATGACATAAAGCCGCCAGACTGACGCCCAGATGTCTAGCCTGACTGCGCAGACGGTCATTCAGCTCAGGCGCCAGCATCCGGTGAGATTCCGTCATCTGAGATCCATCACGATGCACCTCCGTCAATCCGAACGGCAGCGTGGGTTCATCCACCGCCGCCAGCATCTCGGTAAAGAAACGGGTATGCGCTTCCTGACTCTCCCCTAGCCGGACCTGAGCCACCAAATTGCGGAACGGTGTCGGCACAGACAGGCTATCCTCCTGCCCCGTCAGATACACCTGGACTTCGCGGTGCATTACTTCCATCGTTTCATGGTCGCCAATCAGGTGATGCAGCAATTGCAGGACAATCCAGCGGCCATCAGTCTCCTGCGCCACCACAAAGCGCAATAACGGCGCTTCCCCCAAGTCGAGACGATGATGACGCGGATCAAAACGTCGGGTTAACTGTTCACTGATTGAACCGTCAGCCGGGTTCAGTGTCAGTTCAGTCACCGACAATTGGGCCTGACGCCAGACCACCTGCGCCGGCACTGACAATCCTTGCCAGATAAAAGCCGTACGTAAGATATCGTGCCGATCAACCACTCGTTGAACTGCGGCCAGATAACGCTCTAACAGAGACCGGTCAGCAAAGGCCATCTGACCCATCAACAGATACGGATCCCCTTCATTTGCCAACAGATGATGAAATAAAATGCCATCCTGCAACGGCGACAACGCATAAATATCCTGAATATTGACGATCCCACCCGGTACCTGCGCGACGATGTGGTCAATGTCAGTCTGAGTCAAGTCAATCAGCGGCAACATCGCCGGTGTCAGCGCCGTAGTTGCCGGGGTGATAACGTTAGGCGGCACGGTCACAGCCTGATGCTGTCCCAGTGACCGAGCCAGTTCAAACAGCACCGGAAACTGGAACAGATCACGCGCCGTCAGTGTCAACCCCTGGTGACGCAGGCGTTCAATCATCCGTATAGCGAGTAATGAATGACCACCCAGGGCAAAGAAGCTGTCATATCGGCTTATCTGCTCAATCCGCAGTAACTCACGCCAAATCGCCGCCAGAGCCATTTCTGTTTCGCCTTGCGGTGCCGCGTAAACCTGGCGATCAATGACTTCATTGTCCGGTGCCGGTAGCGCACGACGATCCAGTTTACCATTCGGGGTCAACGGAAACGCCTCCAGACGCACAAAGGCCGACGGCACCATATAATCAGGCAAAATGGTACTCAGGTAGGCACGCAGGCTGTTTATCAGCCCCTCATCTTCTGGTTCCACCACATAGGCCACCAGTCGTTTATCCTCCCCTTCTCCCCGTACCAACACAGCAACCTCACGCACCGCCGGGTGTTCTGCCAACCGGGCCTCAATTTCACCCGGTTCAATGCGGAAACCGCGGATTTTTACCTGCTGATCGTTGCGGCCCAGAAACTCCAGATTGCCGTCCGGCAGATAACGCGCCAAGTCCCCCGTCCGGTACATGCGTGCATCCGGGTTATCACTGAACGGATCAACCAGAAAACGTTCAGCCGTCAATTCAGGATGATTAAGATAACCACAAGCAACCCCATCACCCCCCACATAAATCTCCCCGGCCACCCCCAACGGCACCGGCTGACCATGCGTATCCAACAGATAAACCCGCGTGTTGGCTACCGGTCGGCCAATCGGGATGCGGATCGCTCCCTGTGCTAATGCCGTGATACGGTATGTCGTCGTAAAGGTAGTGCCTTCACTCGGCCCATAGCCATTCAATAACTGTTGTGGCGGACTCGTGCTCAATACCTGCCCGATAACATGGGGATCAAGGGCATCTCCCCCGACAATCAGGAGCTTTATTTGCGGCAGAACCGGAGACAACTCCGCCGCCAGCTGGTTAAACAATCCGACACTCAGCCACAGCACCGTTATTCGCTGAACCTGTAGAACTTGTACAAACTCCAGCGGTGTCAGCAAAGTGACACGATCGACCACCACTAACGCGCCGCCATTGAGCAACGGCGCCCAGACTTCAAACGTGCTGGCATCGAAAGCCGGATTAGCAGCAAAAGCCACCCGATCACCCGGCCCAATTTCGGCATAGCCATTATTGATGACCAGCCGGACCACCGCCCGATGAGGCACCAGGACCCCTTTGGGCGTACCGGTCGAGCCGGAGGTGTACATAATATATGCCAATCCGGCACTGGAACACGGTAAATCAGGGTTTAAGCGATCTTTCTCTCTACTCGTATCTGTCTCATCAAAGAGACGCAACAGTGGAACCGTCAGGTTAGCCGGAATATCCGCCCGTGTATCGGTGAGCAGCAATTTGGCTGAACAATCGCTTATCAGCCAGTTTTTCCGCTCATCCGGCATACTGGGATCAATCGGCACGTAAACGGCACCCGCTTTAAGAATAGCTAATTGGGCCACCACCAGTTCCATCGATCGCTCTAACAGGAGTGCAACAGGGTCACCGGGACAAACCCCTTGTTCGATCAGCTGATGAGTCAACTGGTTAGCACAGGCATTCAATTCCGTATAGCTCAGGGTCTTCTCTCCCGCTATCAGTGCCGTCGCTTCCGGGGTTTTCTCCACCTGCTGTTCAAACAGCTGATGAATACACAACGCATCAGGATATACAGTTTCCGTCGCGTTCCAGGTTTTTAACAACAAGGTACGTTCCGCTTCCGGCAGGATGTTCAACGCCCGAACGGGCATGTCCGGGGCTTGCTCCAGCGCCGCCGCCAGACTTTCCAGTGCTTGCTGCATATAACCACACAGGCTTTCCGGATCAAACGGTTGCATTACCTGAGCCGTCAGCCCCAAGGATCCACCAAAATCCTCCACCGACAACACAAACGGGTAGTTGGTCCGCTCCTGTACACCCAGAAATTCAATACCGCTGATAAGTTCATCAGACGTTACCGGCAAGGTATTGTGCCGATAATTCAACAGGCTACTAAAGAGTGGGAGCTCACCCTGTACACCACTGCACCGCTGGGCCAGCGCCAGTGACGCATGTTCATGCGCTAATAATCCAGCCAGTCGGGTATGGGCGGCCTGCACGCTGTCCCGTACCGGCGTCTCATCGATATCCAGCTGCAACGGCAAGGTATTAATAAACAGCCCCATACCATTGTCAGCGCTGTCCCCTGCCTGCATACGCCCAAACAACACCGTGCCGAACACCACTTTCTCCTGCCCGCTGGTACGCGATAACACCTGCGCCCAGGCCAGATGACACAGCGCCGCCAGACTGACCCCCAAATGCCGGGCCTGACTGCGCAGACGATCATTCAGCTCAGGCGCCAACATCCGGTGAAATTCCGTCACCTGTGAGCCGTCTCGGTGCACTTCTGCCAGCCCGAATGGCAGCGTCGGTTCATCTACCGCCGCCAGCATCTCGGTAAAGAAACGGGTATGCGCTTCCTGACTCACGCCCAACCGGGCCTGCGCCACCAAATTGCGGAAAGGAACCGGCGCAGGCAGGCTATCAGCCTGACCCGTAAGGTATGCCTGGACTTCGCGGTGCATCACTTCCATCGTTTCATGGTCGCCAATCAGGTGATGCAGCAATTGCAGGACAATCCAGCGGCCATCAGTCTCCTGCGCCACCACAAAGCGCAATAACGGCGCTTCCCCCAAGTCGAGACGATGATGACGCGGATCAAAGCGCCGGGTTAACTGGTCACTCACCGGACCGTCATCCGGGTTCAGCGTCAGCTCAGTCACCGACAATTGGGCCTGACGCCAGACCACCTGCGCCGGCACTGACAATCCTTGCCAGATAAAAGCGGTACGCAAGATATCGTGCCGATCAACCGCCCGTTGAACCGCAGCCAGATAACGCTCTAACAAAGACCGGTCAGCAAAGGCCATCAAACCCGTCAACAGATACGGATCCCCTTCGTTTGCCAGTAAGTGGTGGAATAAAATCCCGTCCTGCAACGGCGACAGGACATAGATATCCTGAATATTGGCGATCCCGCCCGGCACCTGTTCAACGATACGGTCAATCTCAGCCTGAGTCAGATCAATCAGCGGCAACATCGCCGGCGTCAATACTGTGTCTGCCGGGGTGATGACGTTAGGCGGCACGGTCACCGCCTGATGTTGTCCCAGTGACCGGGCCAGTTCAAACAGCACCGGAAACTGGAACAGATCACGCGCCGTCAGCGTCAACCCAAGGTGACGCAGGCGTTCAACCATCCGGATCGCGAGCAACGAATGCCCCCCCAGGGCAAAGAAACTGTCATGCCGGCTAACCTGTTCAATCCCCAGTAATTCACGCCAAATCGCCGCCAGGGCCATTTCCGTTTCGCCTTGAGGCGCTTCGTAAACTTGATAAGCAAAGGCTTCATTGTCCGGCGCCGGCAATGCCCGGCGATCCAATTTACCGTTAGGCGTCAACGGAAATGCATCCAGACGCACAAAGGCCGACGGCACCATATAGTCAGGTAAAATGGCGCTCAAATGGTCACGCAGGCTGTTCACCAGCCCGTCATCCGCCGGTGCCACCACATAGGCCGCCAGCCGTTTATCCTCCCCTTCCCCCCGAGTCAACACAACAACCTCATGCACCGCCGGATGCTCTGCCAGACGCGCCTCAATTTCCCCCGGTTCAATGCGGAAGCCGCGGATTTTCACCTGCTGATCATTGCGGCCCAGAAACTCCAGATTGCCGTCCGGCAGGTAACGCGCCAAATCCCCGGTGCGGTACATGCGCGCATCCGGGTTATCACTGAATGGATCAACCAGGAAACGTTCGGCGGTTAACTCAGGGCGATTGAAATAACCCTGGGCAACGCCATCGCCTCCCACATAAATCTCTCCATCCACCCCCAACGGCACTGGCTGACCATAGGCATCCAACAGATAAACCCGCGTGTTGGCTACCGGTCGGCCAATCGGGATACGGGCCGCTCCCTGCGCCAATGCATTGATTCGGTATGTCGTCGTAAAGGTAGTGCCTTCACTCGGCCCATAGCCATTTAATAGCTGTTGTGGCGGACTCGTGCTCAATACCTGCCCAATGACATGGGGATCAAGGGCATCTCCCCCGACAATCAGGAGCTTTATCTGCGGAAGCACCGGAGACAGCTCCACCGCCAGCTGGTTAAACAATCCAACACTCAGCCACAGCACCGTCATTCGCTGAACCTGTAAAGCCTGTACAAACGTTTGCGGCGTCAGCAAAGTGATGTGCTCGACAACCACTAACGCGCCGCCATTGAGCAACGGCGCCCAGACTTCAAACGTACTAGCATCGAAAGCCGGATTAGCGGCAAAGGCCACCCGATCATCCGGTCCAATTTCAGCATAACCATTATTGATGACCAGCCGGACCACCGCACGATGAGGCACTAAGACCCCTTTAGGTGTACCGGTAGAACCGGAGGTATACATGATATAGGCTAACTCAGCGCTAGAACGCGGTAAGTCAGGGTTGAGGCAATCTTCCTCTCTATTCGTGTCTGTCTCATCAGAGAGACGCAACAACGGAACAGCCAGGTTAGCCGGAATATCATCCCGTGTATCAGTGAGCAACAACCTGACTGAACAATCGCTCATCAGCCAGTTTTTCCGTTCATCCGGCACATTGGGATCAATCGGCACGTAAACGGCGCCGGCTTTGAGAATAGCCAATTGGGCCACCACCAGCCCCATCGATCGCTCTAACAGGAGCGCAACATGATCACCGGGATCAACCCCTTGTTCGATCAGCTGACAAGCCAACCGGTTAGCACGTGTATTCAGTTCCGTGTAGCTGAAGGTCTTATCTCCCGCTATCAGTGCCGTCGCTTCTGGTGTTTTCTCCACCTGTTGTTCAAACAACTGATGAATACACAACGTATCAGGATACACAGTTTCTGTGGCGTTCCAAGTTTCCAGTAACAGCTTACGTTCAGCCTCCGGCAACAAATTAAGCTGCCAGACGGGGATTTCATCACCGCGCCTTTTCGACAATGCCAGCATCTTTAAATGCTCACTCATCCGCAGAATCACTTCCGGACTCAGGCGATTTTCATCATAGACCCAGCGAAAACCGCCCTGCACATTCATTTGGAGCGTCAACAATTCACCGAGTACTTCTTGAGCGCACGGTCTGTCATCCTGTATCACAGTGACGGCAATCTGCCACGGCCGGCTTGTTCTTAATGCCGGGATAGCCCGCAGTAAAGGAGAGCGAGAGGGAAGATCACGGCTGAATGTACGGTGCTGCGCCAATCGGGCAAGTTCATCATCAACCCAGTCAGTTACCGCACGCCAGGGCTTATCAAACGCCACTTCAATGATCATAGGTACCATCGACGCCAAATCTGCCGACTTATCGTTTACCTCATCCACACACCAGCCGATTTGGAATTGAGCCTGCTGAGTCAGACGTGCAAGATAGATAACAAATATCTGCAACAATGACTGTAATGGATCTTCTGCATCGTTTTTTGGCAGTGGAGGCTGCCAGGGACCCATTACCCATCGGGGTTCTGCCTGCTGACCAAGCATTTCAAAAGGTAACTGGAGCGGTTTCAAAGAGGCAAGACGCTCACACCAAAATGGTTCACTGGGTGCAAGTGCCTGAAGGGTATTTTTTACATTCTGGGCCTGCTGTGAAGAAAGCAGAGGAAGCGGTTTACCTGACCTGAGTTCCGATATATCAGCAAGCTCTCTGGCAGACAGTAAGTGACCTTCAAGGGTAGCGAATCCCCCAATCCGCACATCCTCACTGCCGGTCGTCACCTGCCAGGCGTCCTCCTCCACCCTAATCAATGTACCGGGTACCCCCTCAGAACGCTGTTTTAACCTCTGAAGCCAGGAAATCTGCACCGGGCCCTGTCTTAGTAACAGTTTCGGGCAACCTAATGGATTTGGGTAATTCTCGCCAAAATCTAATGCCCGTACTAAAGCCGACAGGGCCTCTCCCGACTGCTCCCAACACAAATAGCCGCCAAAATCAGGGCGATGCGATAGCGCATAAAAACTCCGTTGCGAAAGATCCTGTGGATAAGTCACCAGTGCGCCGTGACCCAGATTTTTCAGCAGTTCAATAAATCCTTTCTGGGCAGCTTGATAACATTTCAGATTCAACGAGAAAGCATTATCGTGTTCCTCAATCGATACCGGCCATTGCACCGCAATATCGCCGGTATCTACACCACCTTCAATACAGTGCCAAGAAATAGCGTAATGTGTTTCTTGGGCTAACAACGCCCAAGAAGTGGCATGCCTGCCAGCATAGCGTGGCAACGGACTATCATGATAATTAAAAGCCCCGCCGCGAATCTGTTTAATCAGCGATACCGGCAGGATCATGGGGTTGACGACTGAGAAAAGCCAATCGACAGGGTGTAACGTGATTTGTTCTTGTAATGCATCAACCGAGTTCACACAAGCAATCCCTTGTTGAGCAGCCCATGTTTGCAGAACGGTATCAGTAGGTAGCACTGCTTGTATGGTATGCCCAGCCGCCTGAATTTGCTCGGCGCAGAACACCGCAAGGGTTGTCCCTCCTATCACGACGCATGTTTGTGATGGAATCGATGTATCGTTTGTATTATGAGTTATATTTTCACATGACATCTGAGAGAGAGCTTCGGCTTTAAGAACATTTCCCACTGTAGCAATGTTATCTTTCATCTATTACCTCAACGAATCTGTTAGAAATTTGAAAACTGTCATTCCTGACAGCCATCACCAATATTTCTTTCTTACTTCTTGCCCCCAAGAAATAAAAACGGACATATCTGATATCAATTCAAAATACTGTGCCATAACCCGATTAATAACGGATAACTAACAATTTTTCGGCGCTAATTCCCCTAACAATGGAAGAAATAATTCACCCTATTATGCACAACAAGAGATTCTATTTTTTCATATAAATAGAATTACACCTAATACCATAAAGAAACATTACAAATTACAATTAATTTCATCACATATTATTTTATGATGTTGAAATAATATTATTATAATAATAACTAACGCAATAAAATATTGATTGCAACACGATACATTCCAGTTAGATAGTTCTTTGATGTGGTTTTTCGGACGTCTGGAAATATTTACCAACACGTTGTGCAAGCTAGGACAAAGCTTAATATCATTCAATTTGTATATACCTCAAAATATATAAATTCAAATTTTTTCACTGCTTTTTCACTCTTACCGTCCTCACATACTACATGTACGCGCCGGTTTCTGCACACTGTCCATATTCACCATTTATTCACAAGAACGGCCAACAACAATTACACCTAATGGGTATACTCTTAGTTATAACGAGTTATTTAAAATAAACCCAATATGTCCAAAATCGAGATCATGAAATATTAATGATAATAATCAACCTATATTACCAAAAAAAACATTACCATGATCACATCTTCTATTACTTTCTCTAAATTATTTATTAAAAAAATATTTCCAACAACAACTCTACAATTAAATATACGATTTTAATACCAAGGCAATCAAAAAAGTAAAATAAAATAAACAATAAAACACAACTTAGATCACACAATATAAAATAAAAACAATAATAACAAATAAACTTAAAAAATAACTTATATTGGAATTATAACTTTAATTATTCTGTTTTAATACATAAGAAATCCGGTATAAACAATATATACCGGATTATCACCCAGACATTAAATTATTCTATATTGCTTAATACAGTGACTCCCCATCACAATGCATTGCCAACTCCCTATCCAGAGCCTGAGCTAAAACCGTTTTATTTTCATTATGCGCCAATAAACTAAAATGGTTACCCGGAATAACAATCAACCGAAGTGAAGAGTCAGGCATTATCTGTACCCAGCCTAACAACGGTTCTCTATTTAACAACTCCGGTTTTTCATCCGTGACAAAAGAAATAGAAGGAGAAGGTTCTATCGCATAAAACTGACGCAGCAATTACCGCTAACGCTTGCAGTTCATAATCTGTGACTGTTTGCGCATAACGCTCTCTCTGCTTCCAACGTTTTACAATTAGATCATGACGGGATATAACGCCAATTCTTGTGCATCTTCAATAAACTGAACAAAATTCAGCTCATCAATTCACCAGTACAAAACTGCAACCTCTTCTGAGAAAACGCTCTATTTATTCCTTCTATAACTTACATCTTTAAATATCAATGTCGCAGCAGCTAAAATTACTGGAATGGATAAGATTGCAAAAATAGTGCTGTGATTCAATCCAAATCTGATAAATTCTGCCCCAAATAAAGCACCACAGATCCCGCCTAATCTTCCAAATCCTAACATCCAGGCAACACCGGTTGCCCTACAATTAGTTGGATAAAATTGTGCTGCAATTGCTCCCATTGACGCCTGTGCGCCATTCATTGTCGTCCCTGCAAGAAATATTAAAATACTCAATAAAAATACACTTTCTCCGTGACCAATAGAAAAGACCAAAATACCAGTAAGAACATAATTAGTTGCTACTACCTTATGAGGATTAACCCGATCCATTAACCAACCAGAGAAAACAACGCCTATTCCACCACCCAAAGGAAATAATGCCGTAAGCACGGCTGCCATACTAATGCTAAAACCAGCATCGTTCATTAAAATCGGCATCCAACTTGTTAAAACATAAAAAACCAATAATCCCATGAAATAGGTTATCCATAACATTGTTGTCCCAAGTAAAAATCGACTGGACAAAATAGTTTTGATTGATGATTCATGTATAATTTCTTCTTCATCAAATGTAAATTTCTTTACATCATTTAAAAGTCCGTTTGTCATTTTAAACAAAATTCGTCTTATATCTTCTTCTGAGTTACCTTTTAAAATTAGATATTTCAGTGATTCAGGCAGTAGGAAAAAAAGAAATACAGATAAAAACAGGGGCAAAATACCCCCTAAAATCAGAACACCTTGCCATCCAAAATGTGGGATAATCCATGCAGAAAACATTCCGCCTAGCGCCGCACCAAAAGGAAAGCCACAAAAAACGATATTTATTAACAAAGACCTCCGATGCTCTGGTGCATACTCAGATATCAACGTTATTGCATTTGACATTGCGGCACCAAGACCCAATCCCGTCAAAAAACGCAAAATAGTTAATGTCTGTATTGAATCAGCGGCGGCGGTAACCAAACTAAACAGACCAAAAACACCCACTGATATTGTAAGTACTAATTTTCGACCAAATCTATCAGCAAGCGGACCAGAAAAAAGCGCGCCCAATGCTAAACCAAAAAGCGCAGCGCTCATGGCTGGCCCAAGAACAATGCTTTCTACGTTAAAGTCATTTATCACTGCTGGTGCAATATAACCCATTAATGCTGTATCGAAACCATCAATAGTCACGATAGAGAAACAAAGAATTAATACTTGCCACTGGACTTTTGAAAGTTTTTGACTATTGATAACATTCTGGATATTGACTGTTGTAATACTATTCATTTTAAATCACCGACGTCAAAGAGTTCATTATTATTAATTAGAAAGATAAATCATCCAGTTAACTTCAATTAATCTCAATGCAAAATGTGAATGCAAAGCAGAACTAATATTTTATTGGTATAAGAGAGCTAATTGATTAATTTAGCCCTCTTTTATTATAAAAGAAACTCATTCAAGTTCAAATTGGCGCAAGGCACGGCGATCATCCGTGTGATCATATTGAGCTACTTTGAATTTACGTAAATCTGATGGTTGAACCATTGTACCGTCACCAATAGGCCGATCACCTTTTATTGTTACTCGTTCCATCAAACGCGGATTGGGATAATAATCATGAACCGCGGCATGCTGAACAGAACGATTATCCCAAAACACAAGCATATTAGGTTCCCAATGATGCCTGTATTGATACTCTAAAATGGAAGTGGAGCGATATAAGCTATTCAATAATTCAAAGCTCTCTCTATCATCCATGCCTTTGATATATCGAGTATAGTGAGGATTAACAAATAAAACTTTTTTTCCAGTTATCGGATGTATACGCACTACCGGATGGCTAACGGGTGGATATTGATTTTCATTTTTACGCAGTTGTTGCCTCCCTTTATCCGTTTCAGGAAAAAGATATTTGTAAGATGCAAAATCGTGTATAGCTTCAAGCCCAGAAATAAATTGCTGCATCTTATTTGAAAGTGCGTTATAAGCGGCGGTCATACTCGAAAAGCATGTGTCCCCGCCAATTTCGGGAACAATTTTAGAATAAAGCATCGTTCCTAAAGGTGGACATTCCCGGTATGTCTCATCAGAATGCCAGCGATCAGTTAAGACAGGCGGATTACCCTCTTTATAATCAAAGACAATAAGTTCAGGAACCTCTGCTGAATTTTCCGCGAAAGGATGAACCGTCAGCTCACCAAAATAATCGCCAATTCGCAATAAGTCTTCCGTTGAAAGATTTTGGCCCGGAAAAACCAAAACTTCATACGTAGCCAATGCATCAGATATCGCTTGAATACATCCATCATCTAACGGTTGACTCAAATCAATGCGGGTTATCTCAGCACAGAAATATGGACTTAGTTTACGTAAAGAAAATCTGTCCTTAATATTTCCGGTATTAGTTTCATTTATACTCATGTTATCACCATAATAAATTTTTAATTAACGTTATTATTTCCAAGCCTATTATTATTGTATCTACCGCCCAGGAAATTGATGTCGGAAATATTAAAACCAATGAATATAAATCTCTCAGAATGAATGTTGACACAACATTATCTGATATATCCCAAGAGGAAATTACAGCATAAAAAATTGACTCACCCTATTAAAAATATAATCTATTTATCATTATCAAAGAAACACGCATTAATACGAAAAAAATGCAATTGAAAATAGAACAATTAACTCTCTGTTACCTGATTTTTATAGATATAGCAGAACAGAAAAATGAGTAAAGAAAGAAATTTTATATTATTCCATTATTACGCAACTCAACTATTTCATCATCTTGGTAATTCAGAAACTCTTTTAAGATCACTTCAGTATGTTCTCCATGCTCTGGAGCAGCAGCCCTAACAGTTTGCATGTCACAAAAACGACTGGAATGAAATGGTTGCCCAACTAATGATAATTGACCAAGATTAGGGTGATTAATTGAACATTTCATTTTCAAATGATTCATTTGCTCATCATTCATTGCTTCCTCTATCGTATACAAAGGTCCGCAAGGAATACCTACAGAATTAAGCTTTTCAATTAGCTCAGCACTTTTAAAATATTTTATTCTTTCTTTTAATTTATTCAATAATGAAGATCTATTCAAAGATCGCAGTGTAATATTGCTATATTCATGAAAATCAGCCAACTCTGGAATATCCAAAGTTTTACACAAAAGTCTAAATTTTGAATCTTCAGCAGCAGCAATATTAACTTGTCCATCAGCCGTCGGAAATAACCCTATAGGCATTAATGTTGGATGATCATTACCCATTTGGGTTGGTACATCGCCATTAGCAAGCCATCTTGCCACCTGAAAATCAAGCATTGAAATTGTAGATTCAAGTAAAGAAGTATAGACCCACTGACCCAGACCGGTTTTCTCACGATAATAAAGCGCCATTAAAACTGCCTGAGCTAACGTCATTCCCGCACTTATATCAGTAATTGCCGCACCAACACGTACAGGTCCGCTACCAGGTATACCAGTAACTGACATTAAACCTGACATTCCCTGAATAATCTGGTCTACAGCAGGTCTTGTACAGTAAGGACCTGTTTGCCCAAATCCTGATATACTCCCGCAAATAATACGTTCGTTTATTGATTTCAATGAATCATAATCAAGGCCAAGCCGATATTTAACTTCAGGTCTGAAATTTTCCAGAACAACATCCGCTTTACCCACCAGTTTTTTAAAAACGCTTTGTCCATCATCTGTTTTCAAATTCAGAGACAAACTCTGCTTGTTTCTATGCAGATTTTGGTAATCAAACCCTTCACGTGAGCCACCCATGCTGTCCCCAAGATCGGCAGGCTCTTCAATTTTAATGATTGTTGCCCCCCAATCTGCCAATAATCGGGAAGTAACAGGGCCCGCTCTATGCCGGGTAAAATCGAGAACAAGCAGATCATACATTGGTAATTGAGACATATATTTTTCCTATAGTGAGAATACATAGGTAAAAATTCAAATTTTCTATCTGTAAATAATGAGTAATTAATTTCCAAAAATAAATTAGAATATCCTAAATTGGAAATACCATCGAATCAGGAATGACATTTGTATCTATAATACACACTCTATCTTTGAATTTTAATATATCGTCATCTTGAACTATTACGTCATGTGAACGCCCACAAACAAGTAGTTTACTGGATTCACCATATAAACTTTCATATATCGCAAAAGATGAACATGCTTTAATGCTATAAACATTGACGTCATCTATTGAAATCAATCGTACACCACTGACGATTCGGCATTGAGATCTTCTTCGATACATAACCGTCTTTTGCAGTGCAATAGCTCTGTCCTTAATCATCTTTTGCCCATCACAGAGTACAAAACTCAGTGGAAAATTTTGATCAAAATTCTCCCTGGATGTAATTCTATAATGGCTATCTTTAACAAAAAAATTTGGCCATTGTTCAATGTTACCTTCATCCAAAAACTCGTTGTAGAGGGTATATAGCCATTGAACATCCAATGTGAGTTCACGAAATTCTGGCGTTCTATTCATTGTCTTCATAACCCATAATTTTTTTATAGTATTTATAAAACCCACGAATAGCTGACTCAGTCATCATATGATCCGCATCCCCCTCTCCGTTACCCGCTTCCAGAACGGCTACTGAGTTGGGAGAAGCAGCTGAACCGATCTGAACCATTGCCAATATTTCATTATCGTCAATTGTTACCAATCCAGACGGGCCAAATAAGTTTGCCTGATATAGCCGTTTTTGAATCAATTCAGGGCTATCCGATTCATATCCGAAAAATGTCCAGGTTTTAATACATGAATCAGGTCCATCTGGTTTCACATGCCTCATCACCAAACAATTTAATTGTTGCAAGAATATCAGATTTGGCCAAATGGTCATTACGGCCCCCGTACCATGCTCGTATTCAGATTGATACTCAATTAATCGTTTATCATTAAGACTGAAACCATTTTGAGAATTCAGCTGTTCTTTAAACTGGTCATTCTGGGCTGGCTTAAATGTTGCAGTTGAAACAAGAACACTGCTGCGTCCGTGTTTATCTACTTTAACGTGAGTTTCTTGATCAGAGCGCCAAATACCAAAAGTCAGGAAAAATGAATGCAACAGTGCTGCATGAAATGGATCCTTTACATTTTCTACCTGAAGCTTCCAATTTGCGTGCACTCTATGTTGCATTTTTCCAATAACACGTAATGTTTTGCCATTACATACCCGATCAAAATAAGCCAATATGCCAGGCCCCAAATACTCTTCAAACGATTCAATTTCAAAACTGAAACTTGCAAAAACAACGCCATGCCGCTCTGTTACATTAAGTTGTTCTAATCCATGTTCAGTTGAATCAAAACATGGTGACATCCCTCCCTTTCCATCAATACCCCGACGAAAAGGCATACCAACAAGAGTACCATCAAGATTAAAAGACCACTCATGATAAGGACATGTAAATAATTTCACATTCCCCCGCTCTTGGTGACATATCTGAGCGCCTCTATGTGTGCAACGATTCACAAATACTCTCAGTTTATTTCTTCTGTCCCTCACAAGAATGACCGGAACTTCACCTACGAATGTTTGAATAAAATCACCGATGTCCTTTACTTCAGTGGTTAAACCAACATAGTTCCAGGTTCGGCTTTTGAAAATATAATTTTGTTCCCGATTATAAATTTCACGATCTGTATATACCTCAGACGGCACCCGACGAGGCCCCTCAATTGGCCATTTCAACGTCAGCTCCTTTTCCTGATTCCTCAGTTTGCTTATTTGTTGAATGCTCATCTGAATTGTGAACTACCAGATCAGCAATTCTCCCCATAACAGACATCAACATAGACCAGCCTTGACGTTGAATTTCAAATAATCGTTCTCCGTCACTCAAAGGTATATTTCGTAAGAATTCATAACCCATTGCCATATGCTCATCATCAGTGATTGTATGAATATCAAAATGATCTCCAGTGGCAGCGGATGCCATCTCAGGCTGAATATGCTTATAGAAGAAAGTTGCTGAGGCTTCGACAACTAAGTGAACCAAAACAACTTTTTCAATATCACTAATTGAATTCATTTTCCAGGGAAACCACGCACTTGTGGATTCAAGAACCGGATCAAATACAGTTTGAAGATCTGTTCGATTCTTCGCTAAAATACGGTTATGGCCTAATTCTTCAATCAAATGAAGCCAAGCCAATTCTTCGAATTTAGGATCTTGTAACGTTATTACCCGCGCCAGAACCATCTTTTGAAAATGATCCGACCAAACTTGGAAACAATCCAGAAATCTTTTCTTGGCTTCAGGATTTTTAAGCAACCCTTTCCGCACAAGCGCGAATAAACGATGTTTGTCAAATCTATCCATATATTTTTCATTGAGCTGGAACAGTTGATCAGCAATATTTTTATCACCCACCTTCTCTAATTTCATTTCAGGATAAAAGACTGCCCATGGATCAGTGATATCTTCGTATAAACCGCGAGAATCGAATTGGATTGAAAGACCCCAAAATCCATTAGGTTCCATCCCCTTAAATCCATGTAGTTTACCTGGCGGCACTAAAAGAATATCTCCGGCATTCATGTCAGCCTTTACCTCACCCGTCGTATGTGCTCCACCTTCACACATTAATATCATTGATTCGACTGGGTGAGTGTGCTCATTTAATTCTTCACCTGCTTCCAAACGTACCCACGCCATAGAAATACGATTATCGCTAGGAAGAAAACGGACAAGAGATTTATTCTTCATAAAATCTTTAACATGCCCTAACCAATGTTCAACACCATCAACTTCAATTGTTCTCATTGATGGAATTTCATCTCGTTTAACCAATGTAATATCAGACAATTTATTCATTTCTATTCTCACTTGTTATTTAAAATACAAATAATTTCACCAAAGCGAGATCATGAAGCACAAACTAACTAAATTAACCTATATCGCTATCAGGAAATACATTACTACTCCCATTTCTTCGCTTAGATCTTTTTAGTCATTCGTACGAAAAGATTCATAATTAAATATACGATTAAGATAACAAATAATCAATAAACAAAATAAAATAAAATAAATAATAAAGTTCGATTTAGCTCACATAACTAAAAATAACAAAATAGATAATAAGTAAAAAAAGTATCAAAATAAAAGAACAATAAATTTAAAATTATATATTCTATAGATATATAATTTTAAATATGAATTCCATTATGTATTTAAAAATTATATGTTTATGGTAGTTATAGTTATTCTTGCATATAATTATTTAATCCGATCACAACAATTACATAAGATAACTACTTCATTTCAGGCTTATTTCTTCACGCTCCTTTTTAAATAACATGAATATTAAAATTACAGTCTCGCCATAGCATGAAAATATCAATTATCACGACATCACACATTTTCAGGGATGCGAGCATTTTGCGCGCAAATTGCATACACCAGAGCAATCGCCGCCAGTAAAGCACCGACGATGCAGACCCCGGACCAACCTGCGTAGGAAAAAATCCATGAAGAAATCAGCGATCCGGCAGCAGCGCCAATAAAATTGGACGTCATCATTCCCGCGGTAAGGCGGCTGCGAGCCTCTGGATCTAAACGATAGATAGCGTTCAGGTTAGTAACATGAACACCTTGGATAGCCAAATCCTGCAACAAAATACCGACCAGCAAGGACAATACCGAGATCTGACCAAATGCAACAGGTAGCCAGGACACTAACAGTAATATCAGACCGATACAGGTGAATCGGTTGCCCTGCCCTCGATCAGTCATGCGTCCGAACCAGTTGGCTGCATAAGCACCAGCAGCACCGGCCAACCCGAATAACCCGATAATGGTGTTTGAATAAGAATAAGGTGGACTAACCAAGAGAAAGGTCAGGGACGTCCATAGCATACCGAACGAAGCAAACAAAAGCCCCCCCAACAGGGCACGGGCGCGAAACAGAGGTTCATCGGTGTACAAGCGGATTATAGAAGCAAGCAGACGCTGATAACTCAGCGCTACCGGGCTCTTGTAACGTGGAAGTACGAGCCAAAGTGCACCGGACATAGCCAGCATTAACACAGCGGCAACCCAGTAAACGGTACGCCAGCTGCCGAGATCGGCCAGCGTACCAGCCACAGTACGGGCCAAAAGGATCCCTAATAGCAACCCACTCATGACCGTACCCACAACTTTGCCTCGTTCGCCTGGAGCGGCTAAAGTGGAAGCAAAAGGAATCAGTATTTGCGCGACAACCGACAAGCCGCCAGCAACAACAGTGCCCAATATGACAAAAGAGAGGCTGGGTGCAAACGCAGTGATCAACAAACCGAAGGCAGACAGAGCAGTCATAAGAACGATCAGACTGCGCCGCTCAATGATATCACCCAGCGGCACCAGCAAGATAAGCCCGGCGGCATAGCTTAATTGGGCTACAGTGACCACACTTCCAGCCGCAGCAGTAGACAAATTGAATTGTGAACCAATGCTGTGTAACAAAGGTTGAGCATAGTAATTACTCGCCACAGAAAGACCGACTGCCACCGACATAAGCAGCACAATGGACGAAGTCAAACGTGGAGGCGCGCTAGCCGGAGAAAACGAGAATTTCACCGGTTTTCCCCGGGAAAAAGCATTCATAATAATTTCTCATTTCTTTGAAATACTACTAACTTATTTTATTAGAACCATGCTGGCAATTCATAATATTGGATTTTCATTATCTGGAAATCCTTATAATGCTGCCTTGAAATTCTTATAATACCTTTTGTTTTTTAGGTGGTTTTATTAGGAGGAAAAGTGAAACGACATATTTCTCTTGATCAGCTCGACTTCCGGCTACTCAATGTTTTTATCACCATCTTTCGTGAACGACACGTGGGACGTGCCGCTGATACATTGGGGATGTCACAGCCGACTGTTTCAACACTGCTGGCCCGCTTGCGTCGAATTTCCGGTGATCCACTGTTTATTCGCAGTGCGCAAGGTATGCAACCTACTGTGCTGGCGCGTAATTGGGCTGAGCCAGTTGCATCGGCGCTGACCATGTTGGAATCAGCGCTCAATGCCCCATCAGATTTTGATGCTGCCACATCCCAGCGTACTTTCAGTGTATACATGACAGATGTCGGCCAAATGCTCATGCTTAACCGACTAATATCCCGGATTGAGACAACAGCTCCCGGTATACGCATCCAGACAATCGGGACCTGGGAAGGTACCCTGGCAGATCAGCTTGATGACAGAAGCATTGATATTGCCTTTGGCTGGATCCCTCAACTTAAGGCACGTAAAACCAGTTCACTGTTATTTAAGGATAGATATGTAGGAGTGCATGATGCTGCCACAGCGCCTGCGCTACACCGTTATGCAGTGGCCTATGTTCCCAATTCAGCTCATCAGATTGTGCCTGAACGTTTTCAATTGCACGGCATCAAACCCGTGATCACCGTGCCAAACTTCTTTATGTTGCCGGAAGTGCTTACAGGGACGTCTATCACAGCGGTTGTTCCAGAACGGCTGGTTCGTCTTCTATCCCAACAAAGGAGCACAGCATTGCGCATTGTCGAACTCCCTTTCAAATTGCCAACGATTAGCATCCGGGTACATTGGTCTGCTGGAACATGGCGAGATGAAGGTATTGACTGGCTGCGAAACCAAATAATAGCAAGCGTCAATGACTATCCTCCTATTAAGGACTTTCCGCCTTGATAAAATTATTCCGAATCCCGTAATTATGATACATGATTCTCCATTTCGAGAATCCTTCATGCGTCGATATGATCTTCGCACAGATTTCTATCTTAGGCGCCCTAGAAACACCTTGCAAGCGGGCACCGAGGTTACGGCTATTCGTCCCTCAAAGGGCCGCCCTGCTCGCGGCATTTTGTCATAATCTGCGTATTTCCCGAAATCGAGTCTTTGACGGTTGCGTATTACCACGATGGAGATCACCGTTATTACCCGATCTCAATGGATGTTATTGGGTGATCTCCGAGGATGAAAATACGCACCCCCCATTAATGCCAGATTTAAAAAAGGTACAGAGTGACTAAAAACGGCCTATTCTCTGCTATGGTTTAATTCATTTATCGGCAATACTCTCCTTCGCTTATTTTATTTACTGACTATTTAAAAACGCGAATACAGAGAGATTAAATATTTTATATAAGGGTCTGATTTATTGAGATAAAAAATGCAGGACAGGATTCCATTTTTCGCAAAATGAGATCTCGCCCTGCATTCGCCAATCCGTTACTCTCCACAAAGATAACTTCTTTTTTGAATGAATATTGGTTGTAAATTATTTAAAAAATAACCTATTCCCAATAATTATCTTATAAATGTTCGTTTAACCCGAATGGATACAATAAAGTAAGGTATCCATATGCATGCACAAAACACATTTCTAAAAAGTAGAGAAAGATTATTATAATCCAGTTTTATCCCATATATGTAATAACCCAACATTAAGTCAATAATTACAAATAACAAAGTAAAAACTAAAAGTATAATGTAAAGTAAAGGTGTTTTTTCTTTTTTTCTAAAGAAAAGAATAGATGTATAGAATGCAATCCCAAAAATAATCACGAAGCAAATGAATTCAAATCCTATAAGAATACGTAATTTACCTAAAAAATCATAACCAGAGATCAAGAGCATCATTGTTTTATATGAGCCAAATAAAGAGGTTAATATTGTAATAATAATATTTATTGCTGGAAAATAGAGAAACCCGCCGATTCCATTCAGCTCTTTCTCTTCACATGTGGCACAAAAATCTGATTCATGTAATGCCGGGTTTTCACACTGAATACATTTCATAAAATTTCTCCAAATAGCAATCCAAAGACTGGATATTAATTTAATTTACGTGAGTTGTACTGGCGGTAGTATATAAACCAGAATTCTATACCACCAATAGTCACTCCCATCGTTCCTACTTTTAAACAAAGCAAGAAGTTCTTGAGTAAAAGCAAAATCTCCTTTGACCTCTGTATATTTAAGTAAACCAAGATTAATTTCGGGCTCCAGTTGCCAGTTATTCATTTACCTATTTCATTTACCTATAGCATTTGTCCTAGAGGTAATATATGTAGCGTATTTACTCAAAGACAGATATGCCTTTGCTGCCGCAAACTGTATCAGCTTCGCTTCACTGTTAGGTATCCCTCCGGCAACAATTTCCGCCGCCTTCTGCGGTTTCATCTGCTCATTCGATAACACGACATCCAACGGAACACCAAAGAAGTTACCCCACGCAATAATCAGACCTTTTGCCGGGTCCTGACCATCAGGGACTTGCCCTTTCAGGTAGTGAGTCAAGGCAGCATTTATTTCTTCGGGTGTTGCCCCAGATTGGGCCATTTTCTGAGCCAGTGAACCTGCGCCTTCAAAATGCTTAGCGCCTTCGGAACCAAACAAACTTCCCATGCTAAGGGCATTATTGTCCACAACAATTACGTAGAAAAAAACAAATAAAGCCAAACAATATAAAATAATCTAGATAACCATAATAGCGTATTTTGAAGACTTATTTTCATTTCAAAAATAAACTCTTTTATGAATTCCATGTTATTTCCATGTGCAAATTTTCTTTTTGAGAAAAATCTACAATGAATAAGGAAAATAAAAATTGCAAGTGTACCAATGAAATATCCATAAAAGGAAATTAAGTTTCCATTTTTAATAAACTCAAACCAAATTCCAGATATATAAATAATAAACAACATCATTATGGAAAGATTAGCAAGTTTGTTTTTATTAAAAAAACAAAAATCAAAAAAGAGCAATGGAGATTTTACACTTCTTAGTGAAATTTTTTTGCTCAAGCCAAAATAGATGAAGCAGGCAAGAAACCCCAATAGACTCAAGACCATCAAAATAAATGGAGTATACACAATCATGCTCATTTATCCTTAAACTCATGTTTATATATTTCAGTGCCAACTTTGCCATTCATGTCTGTTTCACCTAATGGAGTTCCCTTTGAAATACCACCCCAGCCAATTGAAGGCCCTACACCAAGTGATACACCTATTCCATCTTTTCCTGCTGATATTCCACATGAACCATAGCCAAAACCTAGATCAAAAGAATAGTCTTTATCTTGGGATCCTAACAAACCTGGAAAATAAGGGCCGAATTCTATTCCGACAGTTGCTCCACCATGAGCACCAATAGCTGTTGTCATCCCACCATTAATTGCAAATTTATTTGGATCCAATGTTGCTTCAGCAAACCCTGCTGGACCTATTCCTGCTGTGACCTCACCTTTTACATGTGGTTTAATTTTATAAGTAACACCCCATGATGGCCCCTGATGAGAGTATTTTATGGCTTTGTTTATTTCTTCTACTGTTTTCCCTTTACCTTGTAGATTAAAGGACAATGATGCATCTGAACTGATCGAGTTGGCTATCTGCCCCCAAAAAGTTCCTGGACCATAACCAAGAGCATTATTGTCCACTGCATTCTTCCCAGTCTGAGCACCCGTGATAACACTCCCGGTCGAATCACCCGCAATCCCACCGGCCAGCCCGGCGGCCAGGGTAGAGAGGGTACTGATAGTTTGTTTCTGCTCTTCACTTAACTCACTGACCTTAACCTTATCGCCGTAAAGCTGCTTAATCAGGACCTGCGCCGCCAGCTCACCGGAAGCTGCCCCCGCCGCGCCGGCCAGGGCACTGCCACCACTGGCTTCGGCGGCAACGGCTCCCAGAATGGCATGGGCCAGTGTATTGGTCGCAATATCCACTTGATGGGTTTGCGGGTCGGTGGTCAGGTCTTTAATCACCCCGGCCAGATAAGGTGAAGCCCCGCCTGCCAGCGCTTGTTTCAGGTCACCCCCGGCCAGCCCCTGGAGAGCCGCCGTTGTCGCCTGTAACGCTTTCTGGTATTTACCTCCCGTCCCGAAGCCGGATTCATTCAGCGCCTGCGTGTAAGCCGTGTCGTAGAGTTGCTTTTTGATGTCATCCTCGGTCGGGTGGCGGTTGCCCGCTTTTACCAGCTTTTCTTTTGCCGCCGCTTTGTCTGATTCAGGAATATTGGCGATTTTCTCCTTTGCCGCCTTCGTGGCAATTATCGCCCCTTCCATACTGGCAATATCCCTTGCCTGCGCCCCGATTTCGCCTATCAGTTGCGCCTGTTTCAGCCGTTGCTGCTCTTTCTCTTTATCAAAGATAGGACTCAGGGCATTGCCGGCGTTATCAGTATCGCGGCTCAGGGTACGGATATCCTGCTGTTGAGCCGCCTTATCCCGAATAATCACCGTGCCGTCACTGACGGCCGCCTGAGTCGTACTTTCAGCGTGGCCCGCCTTGTTTGCGCCCACCAGGGTATTGGCCGCCAGATTGCTCAGTAACTGACTCCCCACCGGTCCACCGGTACTGAGTCCCGCGCTCTGGTGCTCAGTTTTAAAATCGGCCTGGTTGTGAATATCTTTAAAGCCCAGGGTGCCGGTATCCAGGGTGTTGTTGGCTTTGTCTGCGGTGCTGGCAATGACCGCGCCGTCAAGCTGGGTGTGCTCACCCACGTTCACCTGATAGCCGCCTTTCCCCGCATACAACCCGGTTTGCTCCTGCACGCTGTCAACGTTGCTGTGGAGTTTGTCACGGCTGGCGCTGAGGCTTAAAGTCCCGCCCGGTTGCGGGCCGACCGTGACACTGGCTCCAGCGCTGGCATTCTGCTGCTGACTGTTATAGCGGTTGCTGTCTTGTTCGCTACTGAGCGTCAGGTGGCGTTTTACTTCGGCGGTAATCTGTTCGCCGCTGACCTGGGCCCCTTTGAGCGTGGCGTCCCGGCCACTGTTCAGGGTGACAGTCTGCCCCGCCTGTAACGTGGTGTTATTGTGACTGACACCGTGGCCGTTTTCATGACCGTTGCCCTGATTGACGCTGGCCGAGACATTCAGGCCGGTGCCCCCCGGTCCGGCCGTGAAGCCCACGCCCAGTGAACTGCCGTGGCTGCTGTTTTTGCCGGTAGTCTGCTCGCTGTTCTGGCTGGAACGCAATTGGATGTCCCGGTTGGCATTGAGTTGCAGGTCTTTACCCGCCTGTAACCGGCTGCCCTGAATGCGGATATTCCCGTTCGGTCCTGATGAGCCTTTGCTCCCCCCGTTAGCCGTCATCGTGAGATTATCGCCGGCGGTCAAGTGGCTGCCCTGTTGCGTGGTCTGGTGTTGCCGCTGCTCTGAACGGGCGGACTGGCTGCCGTAAGACAGGCTGAGTCCCACCACATTGTTATTGCTTTTGTCGTCACCGCCTTTGGCTTCCGCCAGTCGCGCCGCCTGAACCGCCTGCACACCACTGAGGGCCGCTTGGGTGTTCTGCAAAGCTTTGACCCGGCTGTCCTGCGTTTCCTGGGCCTCACGGGCCGTTTGCACCGCGGTGTTGATAGCTGAACCGGCGGCCCCACTGAGCGCTAATGTCAGACCGCTCTGTTTTTGTTCGGTTTTCGTCAAGACCGTGTGATTGTTTTCTGCACTGGTGATATTGACGCTCTGACCGGTGAGGGTCAGGTCTTTACCGGCGACCACGTCACTGCCGTGAACCCGGAGCTGTTCTCCGGCGTTGAGCGTGACATTGCCCTGGCTGCTGCCCACGGTGCTGCCTTTGTTAAGCTGGCTGTCACGGTCAGTGGTGGTTTTTTGGCTGGCTTTGCCTACAGTGAAGCCTATCCCCCCGGTGCCCATCAGACCGGATTTTTTCTCCTGCCGTACATGGGTTTCCTGATGGGTTTCCGCTGCGGTGGTGACCATGAGCTGATGACCGGCGTTCAGGCTGACATCTTGCGTACCCGCCACATTGCTGCCGCTGATATGCAGGTCTTTGCCGGCCTGTAGATTGACCTTATCGCCACTGAATGTGGTGCTCAGTGCCTGCCGGTCATGCACTTCGTCGTGGGTTTCCACTGACGATTTCGCCAGCCAGCCTTTGCTGGTTTGTTTACTGTGTTCCACTAAGTCAGATGAGGCCGTCCCGGTTGTCAGCGTCAGGTCATTTCCGGCCTGCGCCGTCAGTTGTTGACCGGCATTGACATGGGCAGCGGTGGCCTTCAAGTCATGCCCGGCTTGCAGTGTCACATCACCTGCGCCGGTTATCTGGCTGCCGATATCGGTCTGTTGGGTCAGATGGCGCGTGTTACCGCCGCCCCAATCGCCGCTTTCGGTGTGTTGCGTGTTTAAGGTCTCCAGCGTCAGGTCATGCCCTGCCGTTATCCCGGTGTGGCCGTCTTTACCGGCGTTCTTCACCTCACTGGCGGTTATCTGAACATTATTTATCGCGTTAAGCGACAGGGTACCCTTATCGTTCTGCACGTAGATGCCTGCCGGACGGTCTACCCAGCGGTTCGCCTCATCCCCGCGCAAGGTCGAGGCACTGGTGATATCCCGGCCTTTCAGGGTCACCCGGTCATCCCCCTGAATCTGGCCGCCCCGGTTGGTGAGCGTCTGTTGGGCCGTCAAATCCACTTTGCCGCCACGAATAAAGCCGTGGTTGGTCAGGTTGTTGGCGGTCAGTTGGGTCACATCACGCCCGCTAATCGTGCCGCTGTTGGTAATATCGCCCTGACTGTTGAGTGCCACGGTATTGCCGGCCAGCAAGGCGCCATCACTGCTCAAGTCGCCCTGACGGACTCGGGCATAAACCTGCGGCACGGTGACCACCTCGGTAGAACCATCCGGCAGGGTCACGGTTTGGTTAGTCAGCCAGATAATATCGGAGGTCAGCAACGCCATCTGCGCCGGGCTGAGGGCGACACCCGGCGTTAATTGTTGTTGTTTGCCAAAGGTGATACCCGCATCCATCAGGGCTTTAAACTGCGCTTCGTCGTTATTATAGCCGGACAGATAACGCTGGCCGGTCAGCTGGGTAATCTGCTCCCGTACCAACCGCTGTTCGTAAAACCCATCTCCCAGGCGTTTGTGGACTAACGCCGGGTCATGCGTTAACTGTTGCCGCATGTAATCCGAGCCCAGCCACTGTTTATATTGGGTGAATTTCGGGTCGGTCTCCACCAGATAGTGGCTGTCACTGCCCGGTTGTACGGTATACAGGCTGTTATCCGGTAATCGGGTATCGGGCGTGATAACACGGATGACCGGGTCAACCGTGTGGCCTTTCACCGTCTCCGGTGGGAGGGAGAGTTCAAACGGCTGACCGGGCGGCAGAACTAAAGGCTGGTTGGGCGGCAAGACTACAGGCTGGCCGGGGGGCAGGACTAAGGGCGGGGTGTTTATCCCGGCAACCGGTTTCACGGCGGTGGGGGCCTGTTGCACTTGCCCGGTCTGGCGGTCCGCTATTGGGGTACCAGCAGCCTCTGGCCGGGTATGGTCCTGCCAGGCCAGCGTGTTCAGGTCAATCGTTTCTGTCACCGGGCCCCGTTTATAATCGCGCGTATCTTTCCCCTGCGAGGTTTTGGTGCCGCCGATACGGCGTTTTTTCTTTTTAGCGTACCAGCGGGTCTGGCTGCCGGTATCGGTGGTGATACGTTCGCCCTGCGTGGCGATATTATGCAGTTCGCCAATATTGCCCGCCAGCGCACCGCCGGCCACAATTTGGCTGTCGTGATTGGTGACCTGCGCACTGTTGAGCGTCATATTGCCCCCGGCCAGAATTTTACCGGGGTCACTCTGTTTGACCTGGGTTTCCTTGACGGTGCGGGTGTATTGATATTCGTAAAAGTCATTACTGCGGCTGCCATCCGGCATGATGGCATCGTGCACGCCATATTTGTTGCGGTGGGAGGTGTCCACCTGTGACCAGTCATAGCGGGCAGTCTGTCCGCTCAATACCGCGTCGTGATGCGGCGATTTTTCCGTTTCGACGACCTGGGTGACCAACCCGGCGTTGGTGTTGTGAATCTGGTCAGCCTGAATCGTCAAATTGCGCCCGGCTTCCATCGTCGCCGCGTGATTATTGAGCTCCCTCGCCTGACGGGTCGCCGTCAAGGTATTATCCAACTGGCCGCCGATGCGCATGTCGCCCACGCTGTAAATCTGCGCATGATGCTGGTTGTTGAGCGTTCCGGTGCCGATATCCAGCCGGTCACGCGCGGCAATAACGGCAGCTTTGCCGTCCTGTGCGGTGTTATTCAACGTGCCCGTCTGGAGGGCGAGCTGGTCCCCGTAAATGCGCCCGGTGCCCGTATTATTCAGGGTGTTGGCCGTGAGATGAGTCAGGTCACCGTCAATCAATCCGGTGTTGTTCAGCGTGTTATGGACGTTGACTTGCGTTTGTTTGGCGCTGATTTCGCCTGACGCGCTATTGGTAAGATTTTGTGCGTCAAGATGCAGCGCCTGACCGGCTTTTATCTGGCGGTCATTGAGAATATTGCCGGTCGTTTTCAGGGTCAGATTGCCATTGGCCGCGGTGTTGCCGGTAGGGTGAAAATCCTCGGTTAACGTGACGGCCATATCGCCCTGCGATAACAGTTGGCCGTCACCACTCAAGGCCCCGGCGCTAATGTCAGCCTGTTCCCCGGCAATCAGGGTGCCTTGCCGGTTGTGAATCACCAGATGCGGTTGCTGAGCCTCACTTTTGACCGTGAGCTGTTTGCCCGCAGAGACCAGCCCCTGGATATTATTCAACGTCTGGCTGATGTTCGCTTGCAGGTGGTTAGTTGCCCGTAAAGCGCCCCCGGTATTATCGGCCTGTTGGGCGTTTATCGTCAGATTTTGC
The DNA here is from genome assembly GCF_025384845.1 of Photorhabdus temperata. Classification (NCBI taxonomy): domain Bacteria; kingdom Pseudomonadati; phylum Pseudomonadota; class Gammaproteobacteria; order Enterobacterales; family Morganellaceae; genus Photorhabdus; species Photorhabdus temperata. The sequence continues at coordinate 27,396 of NZ_JAJAFX010000060.1, forward strand.
GCTTCCACCCCGTTATCCGTGTGCGTTGTCTCGCGGTTAATCAGGTGAGCAGTGTTTAGGGTGAGTTGCTGACCCCCCCGGATCAGGCCGCCGGTGTTGTCGGTTTTTTCCTGCACGTTAAGCGTGGTGTCGCCCACCGCCTGTACCTGACCGTGACGATTGTCCAGCCCGTGGGTCGTCAGGGTAAACCGGCCCGCGGACAACAGTTTGCCCTCCCGATTGTCAGCCCCGGCTTGCCCGGTATGGATAACCAGTTGCCCGCCCTGAAGGTGGCCCTGACGATTATCCAGTTGGCCGCTGGTCACGGTGGTGGTGTCATCACCCAGAATACGCCCCTGTTGGTTATCCAGTAACTGCCCGTCAGTATCCAGCGTCAGGGCATCTGCGGATTGTAAGGTGCCCTCGCGGTTTATCAGTTGCCGGCTGCGAATGTCCAGTCCGCCATTCCCCGCTACCCTGCCGCCGGTGTTATCGATGTCGCCGGTGCGCAAGGTTAAATGCCCGCCACTCAACAGCTGGCCCGCTTTTTGGTCGGCATTGCGGGTATTAGTCAGCCAATGGCCGTGGGTATCAATGACCATCTCGCGACCCGCCTGTAATAGCCCCGCCGTATTATCCAGCGGGCCGCTGGTGACCGTGGTGGCGCCCTCACTCAGAATACGCCCCTGCTGGTTATCCAGTAACTGCCCGTCAGTATCCAGCGTCAAAGCGTCTGCGGATTGTAAGGTGCCGTTGTGGTTGGTGAGTTGCCGGCTGTGAATGTCCAGCCCGCCATTTCCGGCTATCTGTCCCTGCGTATTGGTGAGCGCGGTGCTGGTCAGGGTGGTTTTGCCGTCCGCTGCTATCATTCCGCCGGTGTTATCGATGTCGCCGGTGCGCAAGGTTAAATGCCCGCCACTCAACAACTGGCCCGCTTTTTGGTCGGCATTGCGGGTATTCGTCAGCCAATGGCCGTGGGTATCAATGGTCATCTCGCGACCCGCCTGTAATAGCCCCGCCGTATTATCCAGCTGGCCGCTGGTGACCGTGGTGGCGCCCTCACTCAGAATACGCCCCTGCTGGTTATCCAGTAACTGCCCGTCGGTATCCAGATCCAATGTGTCTGCGGACTGTAAGGTGCCGTTGTGGTTGGTGAGTTGCCGGCTGTGAATGTCCAGTCCGCCATTGCCCGCTATCTGTCCCTGAGTATTATTGAGTGCGGCGCTGATCAACACGGTTTTGCCGTCCGCCGCGATTATCCCGCCGGTGTTATCAACATCGCCGGTGCGCAGAGTTAACGGCCCGCCGCTTAACAACCGGCCTGCTTTTTGGTCGGTATTGCGGGTATTAGTCAGCCAATGGCCGTGTGTATCAATGGCCATCTCGCGCCCAGATTGTAACAACCCCGCCGTATTATCCAATTGACCACTGTTGACCGTCAGGGTGTCTTCGGCTATCACCTGTCCGGCGTTGTTGTTGAAAGGATGACCGTGGGTCTGGCTGTTAATGTTTTGTGCCAGTAACACGCCCTGGGTGTTATCCAGGGTCTGGCTGGTTGTGGTCAGTCGGGTTTTGGCTTCAATATGACCGTGGGCATTCTGAATGGCTTTCCCAACAGTGAGGGTGGTGCTGTCCCCGGTGGCAACAATGCTCCCCTGACCATTATCCAGTTGGGCAGCCCTGAGCTGGAGCGCGTTGCCCGCTTCCAGCCGGCCCGACTGATTGTTCAGGGTATCTTTGATGGTCAATGCCAGCGTCCCTTTTTCGGCGGCCACGATGTGGCCGTGACGATTATCGACGGTCGTTGCCTTCAGGTTCAGGTTACCGTTACCCGCAATAGTGCCGCTTTGGTTATCCAGTCGCCGGGTGGTGAGGGACAGGGTGTCTTTGCCCTGTTGTTGCATCACACCGCTTTGATGGCTCAGGGTGTCAGCGTTGACGGTAATCTGCCCGGCCTGAGTTTCAGCCTCGTTCAGTTGCAGGTCACCGGCCTGTATGGTCAGGGCGCCATTGGTCAGCAGTTTGCCCTTATCACCCAGCCACCGTTGGGTATTGAGTGATAATTGACCGTGACCGGCCAACTGCACTGTGCCCTGGGTGTTATTCACCTGGTGTGCGGTCAGATGTAGGTCCTCGCCGTGACTGGCAATAGTGCCCTGAGGGTTGTTAAGCCGGTCAGCGGTGAGGGTCAGTTTCCCCTGATTGAACAAAGTTCCCTGACAGTTATTCAGGGTGCGGGTGTTGAGCGTTAGCTCACCGTTCCCCGTCTGGTTGATTTTTCCCTGCTGGTTGGATAAATCAGGCGTCGTGAGGCGAATTTCCCGCGCCACTAACTGGCCGCCATCGTTGTTAAACTGGCCCGGGGTTTTCGCCGTCAAACGGTCGGCGTTGATGGTGGCGTGAGCAGTACTTATCCCCTGTTGGCTGGCAGTGAGTTGAATCTGATTGGCTGCGCTCTGGCTGCCGCTCAGGTCAATCTGGCGGCTTTGAATGGCTAGCGTATCGGTCGCCAGATTTTTTCCCTGGGCCTGAACGTGCTGCGCCGTCAGGGTCAATGAGCCGGGCCGGGTGGTGCGGCCATTATCATCTATCCCCGCCGCCCACACACTGCCATTACCACTTTGTATTGTTCCTGCCTTGGCAGTGATATCGCCCCGCGCCTCAACCCGGCCACTATTGTTCAGTTGTTCGCCGGATTGCAAGGTCACCGTCGATTGCGACAGGAGTTTGCCCTGATTGTCTATCTTTGCCGTACTGGTTAATTGCAAAGCATCACGGCTGCTGAGGGTGCCACGGTTCCCAATCCACCCATCTGCGGTAATATGCACTTCACCCGCCGTCGCACCGATGTTACCGGCGTTACGCACCCCCACACCCGCTTCGGTGCCTATCAACCTAATTTTATGGGCATACATGCCGCCCAGTGCCGCTACATCCAACGCAAACTCCGGGGACTTTTTATTGTCAGCCGATTTTTTCTCAATTTGCTGATGCGCAGCATCCACAATATTGCGCCCGGTGGTCACTTTCAGGTCTTGCGCATGTAATTTGGCGTTAATCGCGACGGAGCGGGCAATAATATCGGTGTAACTTTGCTGTGTGCTGTCCATGCCGTGCCCGTCAATCCGGACTTCCCCCTGATTGACATCAAAGCCTTTCAACCGGCCCTGTTCCATCAGCGCCTCGCCGGTGGTCAGCGTGGTACGATGCGCGTTGATAAAGCCACAGCCGTTGCAGGTGATACCGGCGGGGTTAGCGATAACCACCTCCGCTTTGCGACCAGCCACTTCGATCCAACCATTGAGGTGACTGGGGTCGCGACTGTTGACTTCATTGAGGATAATTTTCGCTTCCCCTTTGGCGAGCCAGGGGTTACCGGCCACCATCCCACCGAGTTGCGTCTGAGTGGTGTTAGCGCTGTTATTGAGGATAACACCCTGTTTATCCACATCAAACTGACGGTAGC
>NZ_JAJAFX010000061.1:0-30695 GCF_025384845.1 Photorhabdus temperata
ACTTTTCCATTGATTAAAGAAAAATAGGGGCTGAATGTGAATCCATCTTCGCTATCATTTTTATTTTCAAATAATAATGGCGAATTATTACTATGCTCACGCTGGAATCTGAATAAACGCCCGTCCAGATAACGCACTAATTTATATTTACTCCAATCAATCGGCACTGCCTGATAACCGTTATCAAAATCTCGCTTAAAGTCATAAGAATCAAAATAACTTTGTTCCGTACTATTATTGGCCTGCGCATGTTCATATAACATTATTTTGGTAACATGTTGCAAAGCAACTAAATCTTTATTTTTCATGATTTTCCAGATATCCTCATAGGCTTTTTTAACCAGTTCAGTGCTTGCCGCTGTCTCCGGTAAAGGGGTAGCCGTCGTCCAGGCCCAGACAGGCAGATCATTTAATGTCACTGTCCGCTGCGCATAATAAAATCCCCTATCTTTAAGATTTTTCTCCGTAATTTTGCTGTACTGAGTGGTATCAATATTAAAATTAATGGACTTCATGCTGGTTGGTTCCAACGTACCATTTTTATCTGCCACACTGGCGATAATATTAGTCACTTCATCAGACTCATAAGGAGTTACCCTTACCAATCTAACCTTGCACTCAGTACCTTTTTCTTGATAAACATACCCCTCTTTTGCATTTCTGAACGGCGCTATTTCAATATAAATAGTATTTTTACCATTTTGCAATATCGGAGCAACATTGTAACCCGTCGAGATGGTCCCTGTAATTGAACCCAAATTACTTAAAGTATAAATCCCATTGACTCTAAGAACACAATAAGCACGGTTTGTTTCTAAATAAGTAATATATTTAACTGTATCCATCGCATTTCCCCCATAAGCTGATAATGAAAATAAGGCCACAAAAAACAAAATAACTTTACTCATTGCGATAGCCTCAGTTTATATGCCGATTTTTCTTTCGGCAGTTTCGGATATATCTCCCATTTTTTCTGCCTCTTGGTGTCCACATTGGTTTTATTTTCAATAGAATCACCATTATTTTTAGATGGCTTACTTCCCACCCCATACTCCACATAATAACTGGCAACGATCCCCTCATGGAAAAACACCAAACATAACCCATTATCTTGCTTATCCAATTCAAAACACCCTTCCGCTTCAATATCCGCACCGGCTTTAAAATATCCTTCCACCAGATAATATTTAAAGCCCGCCTGAATATTGGTTTCCGCCCTAATCGCCAGCGTACCCCTGACCATATCCCCCAACTGGAATTCCATCTCCCGCTCTTCATTGCCGGCATATTTGAACGACAGATTTAACGCTCCTTCCAGCACCATATCTAATTGCGCCCCCAGATAAGCGCCGTCCCGCCCGTCGTCTACCGCCGCCTTTCCTTTTAACCCCTGCTCACGAATTAAGGCGATTAATTTCTCAACACCGAACTCCGTGGCAAATGCCTGAATTAAATCCAGCCGTAATTTAATCCCAATCAGCGGTGCTAATTCCACCGCAACCGCCTGTTCAAAATATGCCTCATTGCCATGCGTAGCATTTACCAGTTTACTGCCGCCACTTAATTTTATTTCCGGCGTCTGGATTTCCATGTCCAGCAGTTTTATTTCCTGACTGCCTTCACTGGAAAACAGTTTTTGTAATGTCTCAACCGCCTGAAGCCCTTTATCCACTAACCCCAGTTTCCTGCGTTTGGTTTTAAACTCTTTTTCCAGTTCATGTGTGAAAGTATGGGAATAGGGGCCTAACGTGTAAGCAAAACTCCCTTCGACAGTTAACGTGTCCGTTAATTCATAACCCGCCGTGCGTTTATGCCAGTTTTCTCCCGGCCTTTTCGCATGCGGATTGGCTTTTTTCCTTTCCTCAAGCGCCTCCGCTTTTCTTTCCGCCACACTTCTTTCCCGGACTTCCTGCTCTGCCCCTATCGTCACCTCCAGCGTCCATTCATATTGCGGCAAAACATGGATTGTCGTGTAAAGCGCATCAACCGGACCCAATAACAACGCCTTCACCTTATTGTCCGCCAACGGGAATGAACGCGTGACAAAAGGCTGGCCGTAGCATTGCGTCAGCTCAAGAATATAATCGGTATGGGGCAAATGACTCAGCTCCCCTGGCTGAAACAGTGACGATTCAATAAAGCCCAGCGGATCATTTTCTATCGGATCAACCAGTAAAGTGTGACTGGAAAAATGGATTTTATCCTCGGTACCCGGACCATTTATCGGGTTTTTAGCCAATTCATAAAACTGAAACACCGGATTATCCGGGCTATAAAAAATCGCTTTCGGGCACTGCGGATTGTCAGATACACACCGTTTTCCCACCAGGGAAATCGCCACGGGAATACCGTCGGCTTCATCAACCACCCAAATATCCCCTATCGGTTCAATCTGGTGATAAATAAAAACCCGTTTACCGACTTTTAAGGTTAATTTATGAATACAGGGGTCCGGGATTTTGCAATCGCAAACGGCACTTTTCATATTAACTGAGAGCATGTTTTTTCCTTAGCCAATATTGACACTACCACCACCAATCACTATTCCGCCACAATTCACCGCATCTCCGGTTCTCGCAGCGGATTTACCGTCAATAAAAACGGTACTGGAACCACCGGCAATTATTCGTGAATGGGATGAATGAGGTGCCAAAATATCCCCCTGACGAGCCAGAGGAATATTATCGGCTTTTACACTGGTAGATCCCGAAATAACCGGCGTTGCTTGACAATCATCATGTGCCGTACCGATATCACCAATTTTTACCGCATTACCCATATTCCCTCCTCATATCTCACAAGGTTAAAATAATTAGTCCTTAAACTGGAACCAAGGTGATGATGAACGCCTTAACTCCTGAAATAACAGTTTCTCAGCCCGAATATGCCCCGGCTCACCGATACTATTCAATATACGTTTATAATGGGCAGGCGATTCTTCAACAGACCGGTGTCTTTGTGAAAAGAATAATTTCAGTATTCCCCGGATACTGTGATCATCGGTAATACCGATATTTTTTAATTCGGTAACCAGTACCCGGATATAACCGACGTAATCAAAACCCTCAATAATTTCCCATTCGATAACCGACGCCACCAATGTCTGTACATAACGTTCAGCAAAAGCAGCATCAATCTTTTCCAGTTGTTCTGACGTAATCGACAATAGCTTTCTTTTATTGCTGGCGCCTTGCGGATAGTGTTCTCTGGCAGCGAGAAAATCATGGCTTTGAATATTGCCCTGATAGTTAGTGGCAATTTTATCTATCGGCCCCATAAAGCAGTGAATTTCCCAGTCACTAAGTACATTGAGAAAATCCCAGATATTGCGCGGATCATAAAACCGGAAGAATACCGGTTTATCCTGACCGGGTAATAATACTTGTAAATGCTTACGCAGATGTCGACGTAATGTTTTCATGTCCGCCTGAGTACTCAAGTAAATCCCCCAAGGCGTTTTCCACTCCTCCAGATAGAGTTTAAACCTTTCTGTGACCTCCACTAAATAAGGTGCAACCTTAAGTAATTCAGGCGATAAAGATTCATCATAAAGACAAGTGTAAGGAGGCTTAAAATGCCCCAATATAAGCAGCAACCTCGATTCAGTTGCAGCGTCAACGACGGCATAAAGTTTCTCTTTAACCATTGTGATTTTTCTCCATCGGACAATGTGCAACAAACATCGAACCGGCATGAGCGGCACTTTGCAAAATAGCCGGATTAACCGGTTGTAATAAGACGCCGGGATTGCCCCCAGAATTCAGGTTAATAGACGGGCCTTTAATATCCACACCACCCGCATGAATAACGATAAAATTATTACCCACTTTCAGGGTGATTTTGCCGCCGCTTTCTACTGTGATGTCATCATTAGTATCGATACTGAATACGCCCTGTATTTTCTGTATCACATCGCCTTTAACCTGCAAGGCTTTGTCACCGTCAACCTGAGCAATATAATCACCGGTGGTTTTATGTTCCTGTTGCCCCTCAACAGTCACTTTACGGTTATTGGCGACCGCCAGTTCGTCATCATGTCCAATCGTGGTTGTGCGGTTGTAATTAATTTTCTCATCCCGGGAATTACGGACCTGAATCGCCAGATTTTTCTGCGCGTGAATAAACACCTCTTCCCGATCTTTCTCATCCTCAAACCGCAGTTCATTGAAACCCTCTCCTTTATGGGTTTTTGAACGGATTGACATCTGAGTTTTTGCTATCGGTAACGGGTTCGGCACGATGTTACTGGCATGATAGGTTCGGCCAATAATAATCGGCTGGTCCGGGTCACCATGCAAAAAATCTACTAGTACTTCCTGACCCACGCGCGGGATGGCAATCATGCCCCAGCGCTGGCCGGCCCAAGCCTGGCTGACCCTAATCCAGCAGGAGCTGTGATCATTAAATTTGCCATATTCGTCCCAGGCAAACTGCACCCGTACCCGCCCGTATTCATCACAGAAGATTTCTTCCCCTTCCGGGCCAACCACGGTCGCGATTTGCAAGCCGTCAATGCGCGGTTTGGGGTAAGGTGAAGGACGCCATACCCGGTAACAGTCACCAAAGGTGAAGCTGTTGGTCAGGCTCGTCCCCCTCTCACCAAAACAGGATCCATCCGCCTGCGGTTGTCTGCCGTGGTGACTGATTTCAATCACTTGCCAGAGAGTATTAAATTTCTCTTTCGGGTGATCGGTCAGTGTAAACCCCGAAGCAGCCGAAAGGACAAAACAGTCACTTTGCCCGTGACCGAGCATCGCGTCACGGCGAAGGGCTTCCAGACGATATTGACTGATCCGCTGACCAGTTTCGTCTTTATAGCGCCCGGGAAAATCATAGTAATAGTAACTGTGCAGATCTGAGCGTTGATGGTTAAGCTGACGTTCGTGATAGAAATACTCGGCTGCCCAAACAGGATTTTTAAAGGTACGATCACGCAAAAAAACCTTCGCAATGCCGACCTGTTCACGCCAGCGAAATTGATTAATACAGCATTGGCTTCCTGTCTCATCCCTTCCTGGATGGTAGGGCAGTGAATGGTTACCATTTATTCGATGAGAATCAAAAAAAACCACTAACGGTTCACCCTGCTCCGGGTTGAATACAAAGTAATAAAATATCCCTTCATCCGCCAATAAGCGCTGGAGAAACACCAGGTCGCTTTCATCATACTGAACACAAAATTCCCGCTCAGGATGTTCATAACGCAGGTTACAAACGAAGTTCCTGACCCCATTTTCTTTCAGCAATTTTCCGACAATATCGGCAACGGATTGGCGCTGAAAAATGCGGGAATTAACCCGTAATCCCGCACGCCATAAACCCGGATGCAGTGTCAGGGAATAATGACTGCGATGACGCCCTGTCGTGCTTTGTTCAAACAGCGTCACAATCCCGGTCACACTGCGCTCCGGTTGCCCGTCGCGATAAACGGTCAGTGTGGCGGAATTATCCAGCACATCAGCAAAATCAATATCCGGATCAGCGCTGGTTAACGTGGCTTCCAGACAGAACAACGTTGACAGCGCTTCATTAAGGGTGAATTCAACCACAGCAAAAGTTTGCTCCGGGAGATTACCTACGGTGAGGGTAAAAACCAGTCCTGAATCCGCCATTATATTCCTCCTGACAGAGCGAGGTTGACGCTCAAGAAATGAAAGAAATCGCTTAAAATAACCATAATCTCACCTTACATTGACTCAAATGATTACCGAACCTGTTTTACCGGCAGGTTAATCAGCCCAGCTTTTATCCACCCTATTTCGACCGAGCGCTTACCCATTCCTACAGCCTAAAATTATCAACCACCATCGGTTTGGTTAACTAACATACGAATGGGAGAATAGAAAAGGGAAGGAAAAATCGACTTATTTTTTCGAAAAAACAAGATTTCCTTCTGGCAAGAATAGGAATTCATGCAGGATATTAATAAATAAGTGAACGCAGCCAACAAAGCAGCAACTTGAAAGATGAAGGGTATATAATTAACGACATCGACCCAATTGAATTAACAGGAATCGCTGGCTTAAACCAGCGATTAATTAGCAAGAGATAAGCAGGAAAACAGAATTAACGATAAATCTCAAACAGCGACATGCCTTTCATATCGGTAAATGTTTTATATGATGCCTGAAGCGCAGCTTGTTGCTGATAATAATTAGAAATCGTCGAGTTCCATTCCACATCGACCAGCTCACTCAAACGGCTTTTATTTGCCAGGCTACGTTCTGCGCCCAGGCTGTTTAATTCTTCAATTTCTTTCAGTTGTAAACCAATTACTGATTCCACAGAAGAAATATTATTCAGCGCATTACGGGCGCCACGGCTTGCCTTATTCAGCAATTCCATCGCATTATCACGAGTTTCTTGATCTGCCCCTTGAAGTGGCGTTTTCAATGACTGAATCGCCATGTCGATAGTTTTGAATATATCAGATTCACTGGGACTGCCATCCGGCTCTTTTACCGGGTTGCTGGTAGACGAGAGAAATACCTGCTTCCCAGTATGCCCGATAATCATAGAGCGGTTGCTATCCACTTTCTGAGTCACTTCCTCATAACCACCGTTGTAACTGACGACACCGCTTTTACTCTCATCAAAAGGTTTTACATCCGTTTTATAGCCGGAAAAAATATAGCGGCCATTACCATCAGTCGAATTACCCAGATTAACCAGTTGTTCTTTAAAACCTTCCAGTTGGATAGCCAGCGAGTTACGGTCTTCATCACTCAATATACCGTTTACTGTGGCGACAAGGCTTTCACTGACATTTTGTACGACACCAACGGATTTGGATACGACGCTTAATTGCATAGAAATCGCGTTCTTGGCAAATGAACGAGCCGTCATATATTGCTGATTCTGAGATTCAGCCTGAGCTATCATCACGCCCTGAGACGCGGCCATAGGATCATCTGATGGGTTTATCACTCTCTGACCACTGGATAGCTGTGCTCCCTGCTGCATCCATTTTGACTGAGCCAAAGTGATGCCAATCATTTTCTGGTCGTACAATATATTGGTACTTACACGCACGATATCACTCCTTTCAAATATTCAGCTAAACGCCCAGGATATCTGACCATCCTCAGGCTATTTTTAATGAATGCCACGTTTATCGGAGATCTAAAATGGCATTAAACAACGTTGAAGCTGTCTGGATCACTTGCGCATTCGCCAGATAATATTGCTGCAAACCCTGCAACGCGCCGTACTCTTCATCCATGTTGACACCAGAAACAGATTGCTGTTCAGCATAAAGCTGCTTAGTAATATTGCTCTGAGTTTTTAAATCAACATTGGCGGTGTTGGTCTGGTTACCAATCGTACTGACCATCGAAGCATAAGCGCCGGAAAATGAGGCTTTACCATCAACCAGTTTTTTACTCTGCAATTCAGCGAGTTTTTTGACATTGACGTTATCACTTGGCCCGGAGTCTTTAGTACCGGCAGCAGCAAATTGTGACGCATCTTTAACATTAACTTCCATGCCGCCAATAACACCGCTGACCGCTCTCAGTGTGTATTGGTCATTCACTTGTGCATTAGTTGAATTAATTTCAACTTTCAATCCATCAAATTCCAGTGTATTACCCGTCACTTTGGCAGAAATATCGGCTTTATCAGAGGCACGTTGTATTTTCCAATTAGCACCATCGTAGCTGATATGGTAATCACTGGCTTTTACCGCCGTGGTATCTGCATATTCCACTTTAAAATCGGCAGAACCTTTATTTTTGCTATTGGAAATAACATCCGGGTTATTAAATGTGAAGAAATCTTCACCCGGTTTGCCCTTCAAATCAAAACCAGCACGGTGAACCTGATTAAATTGATCGCCCAATACCAAGGCTAATTGGTTTAACTGATTACGGGAATTATCCAGCACTTCACTACGCGCCCGTAATGTGCCACTTAATTCACCTTGATTAATGAATTTTTCATTAATCTCAACCACGTCACCAAAACCACGATCATAACCCAACGTGATACGGCTACTATTCGCATTAGATGAAACAGGTTCTACTTTGTATGCGGTTGTCCCCTGAACCAGCGTCAACCCACCGGCAAAAGTCACATTATAAGAGCCATCCTGCTGAGTTACGCTCACACCAACCAGCTTATTCAGCCCATTGACCAATTGATCCCGCTGATCAAGCAATGCGTTTGGTTCAGCACTACTACCGCCCTTCATTCGGGTAATTTCACCATTCAGTTTGGCTATTTGCTCAGCATAGTTATTGATGGAATCAACACTATCCGTTATGCCCTTATTAATGTTGTTTTCCATATTACGCAGGAAGGTATCCGCACTTTTCAACTGGTTTACCAGCCCCTTTGCGTTACCGATAGTTGTTGTTCTGGCTGCGTCATCTTCAGCATTACTGATGATATTTCCTAAACTGGTAAAGAAGTCATCAATGGTGTTTGAAAGGCTATTCGCTTTATCTGCCAGCAAATTATCAATCTGGGAAATTTGCTGGGAATATGTGGTCAATGCACCTTGTTTCGCCTGAGAGGCAGAAAGCTGATTATTAATGAATTCATTATACTGACGGTTAATATTGGTGACAGTAACACCATTTCCCATAAAGCCAATGGATGTCATCGTACCACCATTTTGATTTATAACTGTTGATTGCCGGTTATAACCGGGAACACGGGCGTTTGTGACGTTATTACTCACTGTTCCCAGAGCAATCTGAGCAGCCTGAAGGCCACTCATCGCGGTATTAATAAGACTGTTGGACATCAGTAGATCCTTTTGCGTTTTAGTTATGTCTCCGCTGGTGGCGGCAAACAACCCTTCAGATAGGTAAAAACAGTGTCTGAACTGTTATAATTTATCGGCTGAACTCAACAAAACTTGAGCAAAATGTGGATCAGAACAGTTTACTTAAATCGTGGGTATACGCTTTCACCGCCTGCTCTCCGGCACCTTTCAGCTGTTGAATAACAGAGACCAGTTTTTTCGCATAGCCGGGATCGGTTGCATAGCCCGCCTGTTGCAGAGAATAAGCCCCCTGCTCCGGCGTAACCGAGCTGGCAACGTTGGCGTAACGGGGGCTTTCTGTCAGTAACTTGACGTAATCTGTAATCGCTTCTACGTAAGAACCATAAACACGGAAGTTATCCTTCATTTTCTGTGGTTCGCCGTTAATATATTCGGTGGTCAGGATATTGGTTACCGGCCCTTTCCAGCCTTTACCCGCTTTAATACCAAACAGATTATGGCTTGGCTTACCGTCGGCAGTCAGGATTTCTCTTTGCCCCCAGCCCGACTCCAGCGCAGCCTGAGCGATAATCAGCAAATGAGGAATACCACTGCGTTGGCTGGCTATTTGCGCGGGAACCGAGAGCGTAGAGACAAAGTTGGTACTGTTCAGGGGAAGCGGCTTAAGTGCAGCCGCAGGTTTCGGCGCCGTCCGGCGGATAAATTGCTCAAGCGCCGGTCTTGGCAATGTTTGCAAAACGTCGTTATCCAGTGTCATAGGCATTTTCCCAGCCATTTCACTCGGCGCGGTATTGGCGTTAGAAAGCTGCTTGAGCATCATATCGGCAAAACCCAGCCCCTTCTGAGACATATTCTGCGCAATTTGCTGATCGTACATCGAAGTATAAAGGCGTGTCTGTTCACTGCTCAGAATGCCATCTTTAGGCAGAGCCGAACGCATACTTTTCAGCATCATCTCAACAAAGATACCTTCCACTTGTTGGGCTACCTGCCGTAGCCCTTGCTGTGAGTCTTTTGCCAAACTGGATTTCAGTGCGTTAACCGATTGTACGTCATAAGCAGCACCGGACAGGGTTGAAAAATCACTCATCAGATGATCTCCAGTTTTGCCCGCAGACAACCCGCACTTTCCATTGCCTGTAAGATCGACATTAAATCATTCGGTGTCGCACCCAATGCATTCAGTGCCTGAATAACACTATTCAAACTCGCACTGGCGTTAACCTTCTGCAACGAACCACCCTGTTCACGGACAGCCACACTGGGATTACGGGTGACAACAGTCGCTCCACCTGCGAATGGGGTATTTGGCTGATTAACCACAACCTGATTCTCAACAGTGACAGAAAGATTTCCCTGAGCAACGGCACAACTATCCAACATAACGTTGCGATTCATCACCACCGAGCCGGTGCGGGAGTTAATAATCACTTTGGCGTCACCCACATCAACACGGATAGTCAGGTTCTGCACATGAGAAAGGAATTTAACTTGCTCGCTCCTATCCTTCGGCATACGTAATTGCACCGTGCGGGCATCCAGCGGCGTTGCTGTCCCCGTTCCGCGCATACGATTGATCACGTCGCTGATTTGCTGCGCCAGGGAAAAATCTTCGTTATTTAACTGAAGATTAAGTGTGCCATTCTCACCAAACTGTGTTAGCAACTCACGCTCAATAACCGCACCGTTACTAATCCGGCCCCCCGCCAGCTGATTCACTTTCACACTGCTGCCACCAGAACTGGCACCCGCGCCACCAACCAGAATATTGCCCTGAGCCAGAGCGTATATCTGATTATCAATGCCTTTTAGTGGTGTCATCAGCAAAGTACCGCCACGCAAGCTTTTGGCATTGCCCAGAGAAGAAACCACCACATCAATATTCTGTCCGGCACGACCAAATGGTGGTAATTTTGCCGTTACCATCACAGCAGCCACGTTTTTCAACTGCATATTAGTTCCTGGAGGAACCGTGATCCCCAACTGGGATAACATATTGCTTAAACTCTGGGTGGTAAATGGCGTCTGTGTGGTCTGGTCACCGGTCCCATCCAATCCGACAACCAACCCATAACCAATCAACGCATTTTCACGTACCCCTTGAACCGTAGTCAGATCACGGATACGTTCCGCCGATGCAGGGACTGTCATCAGAGTCAGCAATGCAAGAAGAAGGCTGACAGCAAATTGTTTTATCATAACCATCCCCTTTTAAAACGGTGCGACATTCAAGAAGAAACGCTGTAACCAGCCCATGTTCTGCGCTTCATTGATATAACCATTCCCCACATATTCGATGCGGGCATCCGCGACCTGATTAGAGCTGACGGTATTATTGGCACTGATAGTCCGAGGGTTAACCACCCCGGAGAAACGGATAAACTCGGTTCCCTGATTGATGGCAATCTGCTTTTCACCAACAACATGTAAGTTGCCGTTTGCCAGTAACTGATCAACTGTCACGGTAATCGTACCTCTGAATGTGTTATTGGCATTAGCGCCCCCTTTTCCGCCGAAAGTATTCTCACCTTCCATATCCAGATCAGTTTTATCTCCACCTATTAACCCTTTCAGGAAGCGGGGAGTCAGTGCAGCGGAAAAAGTCGTTTTCCCGTTACGGCTGGCATTAGCAGAAGAACTTTTACTGGCGCTGACATTTTCCTGCAAAGTAATCGTCAGGGTATCGCCAATATTTCGTGGGCGGCGATCTTCAAATAACGGCTGATAACCATAATAAACAGGCTGCACTACCTGAAAAATGGCGCCATTCGGTACTGGCGCGGTTGCCGCGGAAGGTGCTGCGGTTGTGGCCCCCCCAACCAGAGGTTTTTGCGGGATATAGGCACAGCCCGTGAGTGACAATACCGCCAGTGCTATACTGCAACGCCATTTATTTATCGCATTTTTCCGTAAATTGCGGGACTGACAAACAGCGCTGGTCTCGGCAACAGCCATTGTATCCATCTTCGATGCTCTTAATTTATCTCTGAATAACGGGGAAACTACGTTCCCCCGTGGTTCTGATTGATGATTAGGTTACAACTGAGTCAGCTTTTGCAGCATCTGATCAGAAGTTGACACAGCCTTACTGTTAACTTCATAAGCACGCTGAGTCTGAATCATGTTGACCAATTCTTCAGCGACATTGACGTTAGATGTTTCTACATATCCCTGATAGAGTAACCCGGCGCCATTGATTCCCGGCGTGTTTTCAGCCGGCACCCCAGAGCTGTTTGTCTCCAGATAAAGGTTTTCACCGATACTTTCCAACCCGCTGTCATTGATAAAGGTTGTCAAGGTAAGTTGCCCAACCTGCTGAGGAGCAGATTGGCCCTGCACTTTTACACTGACCAAACCATCATAGCCAATGCCCATTTCTATGGCGTTATCAGGGATTATGATTGCCGGAAAAATCTGAAAACCACCAGCGGTTGTCAGTTGCCCATTCTGATCTGTCTGAAATGAGCCATCACGGGTGTAAGCCGTGGTGCCATCGGGTAACTGAACCTGAAAGAACCCCTGTCCTTTAATCGCAACATGCCTGCTGTTATTGGTCTGGGATAAATTCCCCTGACTGTGCAGACGTTCTGTCGATACCGGACGAACCCCGGTACCTATCTGTAAACCAGAAGGTAAGCGGGTTTGTTCCGATGACATAGCACCTGGCTGGCGAATGTTCTGATAAAGCAGATCTTCAAAAACAGCGCGCTGACGTTTAAAACCATTAGTGCTGACATTCGCCAGGTTATTGGCAATCACATCCATATTAGTTTGCTGGGCATCTAGCCCAGTTTTAGCAATCCATAATGATCGAATCATCAGTTTTATCCTCTGTGTCTAAATCAACTCATTGATAAGAGCTGATTGGCACGTTGTGCATTTTCATCTGAGCTATGGATAACTTTCATCTGCATTTCAAAGCGACGAGCGTTGGCAATCATACTTACCATGCTTTCCATCGGGTTGACGTTACTTCCCTCAAGCACACCAGGTATTAATTTCACCTCATCGCTGGCAGGTAAGACATCACCCTGTAACTCTTGCGCCTGTTCAGTCATGTGGAAAAGGCCATCGTCGCCACGGACCAACTGACTCTCTTCAGGTTTCACCATTTTCACTCTACCAAGCAGCCCTAACTGAGTGGGAGGATCGCCGGCAATCAACCCAGAGATAGAACCATCAGCAGCCAGTGTTAATTCAGTCTGTGGCGGAACCTCTATCGGGCCGTTATCACCCACCAGCAAGTGACCCTGAACAGTTAACTGACCTCCCGATGAAATTTGAATGCTGCCGTTACGGGTATAAGCCTCAGAACCATCTTCAAGCTGAACAGCCAGATACCCCCCCTGCCCAACAGCCACATCAAGCGGGCGGGCAGTATAGTTCATCGGCCCCTGACGATGGTCAGCACCCGGTGTTGAAGCCACAACCAAAGTACGGGTGTTATAGGCGGCCCCTTCAACGGGAACCGCCCGCAATGCAGCCAGTTGTGCCTTAAAACCCGGCGTTGATGCATTTGCCAGATTATTTGCCGTCACCGCCTGATGTTCCAGTGTCTGACGAGCACCGCCCATTGCGGTATAGATGACATGATCCATAATGCTATCCTGAAACTATCAGCGCAGGCTGACCAGCGTTTGCAGGATCTGATCCTGAGTTTTAATGGTCTGAGCATTAGATTGGTAGTTGCGCTGAGTCACGATCATATTGACCAGTTCCTGACTCATATCAACGTTGGATGATTCCAATGTACCACTGAGCAATTTACCAAAATTGCCTGAGTTCGCAGTCCCCACCATCGGGCTGCCTGAAGCACCGGTTTCTGCCCACACGTTATTACCCTGCGCTGCCAGCCCTTCCGGGTTGGAAAAGTTAGTCAGTACAACCTGACCAAGCAACTGAGATTGCAGATTGGAATAGGTACCGATAACACGACCATCGTTCTCAATACGGTAGCCAGTAAACTGACCGGCGGCATAACCGTCCTGGGTTGGTTTAATTACGCTGTCAGCATCAATTTTTTGCTGCCGGCTGTTGTTAAAATCAATAGTAATATTCGAAGCCAAAGAACCATTCAGCGGAGGAACGTTAAACGTGAACTGGTTATCATTACCAATGACTTTACCATTACCATCAAATTTCAAGGTTCCGAGTGGAGCTTCTTTAGCACCGGCAACATCCCCATCCCGCGCATAGACTTGCCATTCGTTATCCTTTGTTTTTACAAAGAAAACGTTGATACCATGCGGGTTGCCCAGACTGTCGAAAACAGTGATCGTGTTAGGGTAGTTATAAGAGTCCGGCTTGTCTGGGGAGAAAGCTTCTGTTGGTACTTTATGCATCGAATTGAGATTCACTTGCATCGTCACCGCGGTGGTCGCTTTAGCCGCCAACATATCCTGAGATACCGTAATCGCTACCGGGTTAGCACCCTTTTGAATCTGTGGCTCCCCCCCATTGATACTTACTGCCGGATAGCCAGTCAGTTTCATGCCTTGCATATTAATAATGTTACGGTTCTCGTCCATTTTGAACTGGCCGTTACGGGAGTAGTAGATCCCGCCATTACTGTCCTGCATACGGAAGAAACCACTTTGCGAGATCGCCAGGTCGAGGGGGCGATTGGTGGTAGTCGTCGTACCATCTTTAAAGTTCTGATTAACACCCGACAGTTTTACCCCCAGCCCCACCTGAGAACCGGCAAAGATGTCAGCAAAGGCAGCAGTACTGGATTTAAAGCCATATGTCGCTGCGTTAGCGATATTGTTACCTATAACATCCAGATTAGCTGACGCTGCATTCAAGCCACTCACTGCTTGTGAAAAAGACATATTACTCTCCGTTAAAATTCTCGTTTGTTAAAGAATCTGACGCACCTTATCCATCGTGACGGTACCAGCCAGTCCTAAATCTAATTTAGCGCCGTCCCCTCCACGGGTAACGCCATTCACAACAGCGAACGTCAGTGGCTGAAACACTCTCTGCTCGCCTTTATAGCTGGCTGTAATGGTGATTTTATAAGCACCATCCGCAGCCGTAGTGCCATCTTCTTTTGTGCCATTCCAGGTGAAGTTATGGACCCCCGCATCCAGCGCACCGATATCAATTTGGCGTACAACAACCCCTTGTTTATCAGTAATGGTCACTTTCACATCATCCGCAGGCCTCTGCAACTCAATACCAAATGGTGTGGTACTGATGCCCTCTTCCTCACTTGAACCCACCAGAATGGTATCCCCAGGGATCATAACGCCCCGTCCAATCAAAGCCGATGCCTGTAAAGACTGGCTGTTATTAATCTGACCAACAATAGAGCCCAGTGTGGTATTCAGCTTTTCAATCCCCTGTACCGTGTTTATCTGCGCCAAATGGGCGGTCAGCTCATTGTTTTTCATCGGGTTGGTTGGGTCCTGATTTTTCATTTGCGTGATCAGCAAGTTCATGAAGTTGTCATTCAGCTCTTCGCTATTCTTCTTCTTTGTTTTGCTGGTCGGTGCCAACTCCCCAACGACGGTGTTATCCATTGGTTCATTCATTGCACTGGCAATTCCCATAAGTCGCTCCTGTTACTGACCTAACGTTAATGTTTTCAGCATTATCGACTTAGTTGTATTCAGTACCTCAACGTTGGCCTGATAGCTGCGGGAAGCCGAAATGGTGTTGATCATTTCCCCGACCACATCAACGTTTGGCATACGCACATAGCCCTTTTCATCGGCCAGCGGGTGCCCTGGCTGATATTCAAGGCGGAAAGGCGTTGGATCATCAACAACTTCACTCCCCCGGACACCGCCTATTTCCTGTCCTGCCGGTGCGGCAACACGGAAAACCACCTGTTTCGCCCGGTATGGCTGACCATCAGGCCCTGAAACGCTATCAGCATTCGCCATATTGCTGGCACTGACATTTAATCGTTGGGATTGAGCTGATAATGCCGAACCGGCAATATCAAAAACACTGAGTAAAGACATGGCCTTTATCCTTGCTGTAAGACTGACATCATGCTTTTAACTTGGGAGCTGGTCGCCGTCAGTTCAGCCTGATATTTCAGACTGTTATCCATAAAATTGCCGCGTTCCATATCCATATCCACCGTGTTGCCATCCATCGCCGCCTGATAAGGCACCCGATACAGCAAGTCCATCTCCATTCTCTTCTGAGGCTGAATTGGAATATGCCGATCCGATGTCAGCGTCAGCCCAATCCCGTTTCCGGTGACCCGACCGTGCGCAATGGTTTTTTTCAGTTGTGTGGCGAAATCAATATCCCGCGCCTGATATCCTGGAGTATCCGCATTGGCGATATTCGCGGACAATATTTCCTGTCGCCGTGATCGCAATGACAAAGCTTCCTGCTGAAAATGAAAGGCTGCATCTAATTTATCGAGCATATTCCTCCCTCTGATGTGACTTACCTGTGTTATGAACTTTAATAGCGCGGTTCGCGATCGCGAAATTTGCAGTAAACAGAATAAACGCAGAAAGAAAAGCCTATCGGATGAATAGACGCTAATTGAATTGCTATTTATCCCATTAACCGACATTCAATGCGGGTACACTGTGCGCCACCCAACAGCCGCGGATTTATCTACTTTATTGACAAAATAATAAGAGCGAGAAAATGCAAGCTATAAAGATTATCGGGCTATTCGCGTTTTTCTTTATGAATTCGATGGCATGGGGAAATAATCTGCCTCAGGCCATAACGCATTATTTTCAGCAGATACATAGAGATAATCATCAAAAAGTTTCTGTTGAAATCAGAACACCGGAACGGCAATGGCCTCAGTGTGAATCACCGGAAATTCACCCCTCTGTTGGTGGTCAAAACTGGGGAAATATCTCTTTACCTATCGTTTGTCATCAAAAACGCAAATTTATTCAAGTCGCTGTCAGCGTGACAGGACACTATTGGGTTACCCGTCGAGCCCTCTCCCGTAATGATGTTTTATCAGAGAAAGATCTTCAGATCAGAAGCGGATTGCTGGAAAAGCTACCGAACGATCTAATTGTTAACAAAAATGAAATAAAAAACAGTGTTGCTGTACGCAACATTCCAGCAGGGCAGGCAATCACCCGCAACATGTTGCGTCGCCCATGGGCTGTACGGGCAGGTCAGAATGTGGGGGTAATTGTACAGGGAAAGGGTTTCCAGATACGCAATGAAGGGAAAGCTATTAATAACGCTGCAACTTCTGATAAAGTCAAGGTTCGAATGAATTCAGGGCACGTTATAACCGGCCAGGCATTAGAAAACGGCAGTGTAAAAATCATGTTATAAGTTGCTAAAGTTTTCTTTTACTGTGCCGATATAACCAGCAGAGCATGATTTGCAGGTATGCAAATGGCATGTAACCTGCTCCGATCCATAGGTGAACCTATGCCTGGCCATAAAGGATAATGATTATGAGTATCGAACGCACTCAACCCTTATTAGCTATCGCTGCTGTTCAACAGCGACCTACTAATGAAAGCGCCCAGGGCACCCGAAAAACCTCCGGCGTTACGTTAACAAGCAGTGATGCGCAAGTAAAACTGAGCGAAGCACAAACAAAACTGGTTCAGCCGAGCAGCCAGGATATCAACATCCAAAAGGTGCAAAAGCTGAAAGAAGCTGTCGCTCAGGGAACCTTAAAAATGAACAGCGGTAAAATCGCAGACGCTCTGCTCAGAGAAGCCGCCGAAAACTTTCCGTATTATAAAAAGTAATTAAACCCGTTATGGAAGAACTTCAGCAATTACTCGAACAGCAAGTTACCTATTTAACCTCGCTGACCCAAACAATGGCGGAAGAGCAGCGTATTCTGTGCGAGGGTTTTATTGAAGCACGAGATTTGCACCGGGTAACAGAACGAAAAAATTTTTTGTTATCCGCGCTTGGCCATTCAGAACAGCAGCGTCTTAATTTAAGCAAAGAGTTAAAGACCATCGCGCCTTACGATAAGCAGCCTATGCTCGCCACATTGTGGCAACAGATCGGCAAAGCAACTATCCAGGTTCGTGATTCAAACGCCCATAATGGTCTGTTGTTAGCCCAGCATCTTGAGTTAAATAGCAAAGCTATCGCTTTTCTAAAAAGCCACCACAGCCCCTCTCTTTATGGTTCAGACGGCCAGGCTACCCGTCACTCCATGTTTTCCGGCCATAAAGTCCAGGTTTGATTCAGCGCATTACCGCCCATCGCGGTAGTGCCGTTTTTTATTGTTTTGATAGTATTTATTAGCGCCGCCTTCCTGTTCAACCCGAGCTTCGTAGCTGCTCACGGAGTCCTCAGGTATGAATAATTCAAACGAAAAGTATTGTGAAACTGTTATTACAATCAGGGAAGAAAAGATTAGCAACAATCACCATTTGTAAGTCAATGTAACAATTGCACAACTATAATGTTTTGCGTGTTACGAAAATATATTGCAGAATAGGGATAAACGACAACGGGTATTGACAATATAATTTTTAATTACGTAACGTACGAGTTTCAACTTCAGGAACAATATTGATGCACAAGCAACTAAAAAAAAGAAAATCGAGCGGACAACAGATACCAAAAACGCCTCAGCAACAATTCAAAGCTTACTGGAAGTCCATCGAAAAATACCAATTGAAGATCGCCAAGCTACAACAGCAACAAGACGACTTGTTCATGCGCTTTCAACAAGAGGTTTTACCGGTAGAGCATCAATATATACAGTCCAGATATGATAAAGCGGCACGGTTGCTTTCATTTGCCGATAAAAAATCGCTGGGGAAAAACCAACGGAGAGAATTATTTTTCTGGATAGAAGAAGAACTTGCTGAGTTATGTGCTTACCCCTTTAACGAAAACCTTGATCTCAATAAGTTGACCGATCACTTTGCCAATCTTCATGCGTTGAAAGAGGAAGCTCCAACACCAGAACAGATGGCTGATATCCGGCAGACTCTGGATGAATATTTTAATTTTAGTGAAGAAATATCTGATGAAGAATTACTTGATATGATGAAAAGCCCTGAGAAAATGCGTGCCACCATAGAACAGCATTTTCAACGGGAATCAGAACATTTCTACGATGAATATGATGCAGAAGATACCGATGATTTCGACCCTGCGGAAGAAGACCAGAGAAAACTGGATGATTTATTTAAATCGCAGGAAGTAAGCCAAATGTATAGAAAAATAGCCAAGGTATTACATCCGGATCGTGAACAGGATTTAGATGAGAAAAAGAAAAAAAACCAGTTGATGGTACAGTTATCAAAAGCTAAGAAAGATAATGATGTCTGGACGATAATAAACATGTACCACAAGTACATTGATCCAACTTTCAGTTTTAACAGTCGGGATATATCCGACATCAATAAGTTGCTAAAAGCACGTATCGATATCCTGACCAGTGAACTTAATCAGCTAAAAAAATCTGATTCGTTACCGGGCATGATTTGGAGCACACTGGGAGGTGAAACATCGAAGGTAATAGAAGATAACCTCCGCGAGCACTGCAAAAAATTGCAGCAAAATATAGAAAACGAAATCCAACTGCGCGAAAGCCTGCGTTCACTCACCGTACTAAAAAGCTACCTTGCGGAGCGACGTGATGCCTTTGAACTTCAACAGGATATTATCGACTATCTTTTCAAACAATATTGAATCCACTGAGCCTGACGGAAATTTCAGCGCATTACCGCCCATTGCGGTAGTGCCGTCTTCTTGTATTTTGTCCAGTTCCTGCGTTTCAATCTGCTGATACTGATCGTTAACGCATCCAGATGCGTTTCCCAGGGAAGCCGGTTCTCATCCTGTTCGGCTCGCATTCCATTGCGCCGGACTCACAATAACTGCAATCGGACATCATCATATTGGGCACTCTATCACCACCCCTTGTAGGTAGTAAGGTTAAAACGGGCTGATTGATAAACATTGCATACGACAAAAAACCACGGGAACCGTGGTTTTTTTTGATAGCTGAATCTTTTTCTCAGATTTACTGGATCTGACGAAGAGACAAACTGTAAATATATTCATGAGCGGGGGACTGATCCGGATAGACCAACTGAATCTGTAGGGGCAGATCAGTTCCTGGATCAATGGTGTGTGTACTCTTATTCGTCAGGAAGACCATATCACCGCTCTCACGTTTGTCCAGCCAGTTTTTCTGTGTTTCGTACCAGGTTTCCGAAACATGTGCTCCCTGAGGGAGCTGAAAAGAAAGTTCCCACAAAGTGACCCGGACATTAGCTGACTTCATTGTCAGCATATAACTGTGTAAATACCCCCCCTCAGCAGCCCAGCTTGCCTGAAACGACTGTAAAACTACAAGAGGTCTTTCCACAGTGACGTTAACTATTGCTGCTTTTTCACTATCACCATCATTCACATATCCGGGAGGTAATGTCAGTGTACAGTCCAGTCGTGCCCTGCCTGTCTTATTGTCTGCCGGAATCAACTCAACATTAATGACCTTTGAATCTTTTGGGGGAATATTGATTTCCGACTGGAAAGCGCCAACGGTAAATAGGGTCGCATCACTCGTATCAAAAGCCACCTTAATGTTGGCAATGGGCTCAGCACTTTCGTTAGTAATTTTAACGGGCACCTGAAGGGGGCCCCCAGTCAGTAAATCAATCTGACGATCTATGGTAATGCGCAGCGTTACGGCACTCTGAACTTTTGTTGACACAACGCGCTGAGAGTCTCCTGTATTAGCGAATTCTTTTGGTACAAAGAGACCGAACGTCAGCGATGACTCACCGAGATTCAGGCCAGTAACAGGAACAGAGACAATAACACTGTCGTTAGCAGAAATGGTTCCTGGCTGAAGATATGAACCTACAGATATAATATCCGAATTCTTCGCTGTTACTTTCAGTTCTGTATCCGGAACATTGATATCGCTTAAGTTTTTTATTATTAACTCAACGGGTTCGGTTTTGTTTAATCCTATAATTACCGGATTATCGGATTCCATCCTCAACTGAACTGAAAACAAATCCACTCTTGCTTGTGCATTATAAACATTATCGCCTTCATTGATAAATCCGAGAGGAGTATGAAGAGTGAAAGTTAATGACGTCTGGCCCACCTGCTTGCCGGTCACAGGTACTGTGACGGTAACAGAACTTTTTGCCGGAATTATCCCGGGTTGTTCGAATGAGCCAACTGATACCACGTTACTGTTGCCAGATTTTACCTCCAACGTTGTATTCGGCACATCAATATCACTCAGGTTTTCAATCTTGAGTTCGAGGTTTATATTTTGATTAATTTTTAAAACTACAGGGCTAACAGAGGACATTTTCAGTTTAACAAGCTTAACCGGTGCTGCAACAACTGAGCGCGTTCTGTCATTCCACCCCTGTCCCACGAGTGAAGGAATATCTGTCATGGAGGGAACATTCAGGATCTGGCCATTAAGGTTAAGACCAGCCACGAGTGTTCCAGCATGATTCATATTGTTCACTACACAGGAAACCCCATCATGGTGTCCAACATAAAAACCGTAAGATTCGAGCTGAGCCTGATCCAGTTGTACATTAGGAGATATTAAAAGTATATCACCCAGTTCTTGTTGATTAAAATTAATGTTGGTATACAGAGCCATTTTACCCGGAGGGCATTTATCCTTACCCGCGGCATTTTTAATCAGCTGTACATCGTTGTTCATAGTTAATCACCTTATTTTAAATTTAAATATCAAAGCGAAGCTGTGAAATACAAGATGCGTCAATATAATGCATGGGTTATTTTGAATAACCCAAACAACAAGAGATTAGTTCATCTTTACGATTATCTCCAGAGCCGTTTACGATTTACATGGACTCCGCCGTGCAACAACTCAGGCAAGAGGGATATCCGGTTCATGACGAAGATGTGAAGAGGTTGTCTCCACTACACCTTTACGGTTCCAGAAGCCGTCAGCAGAGGGGAGTTAAGACCCTTCAATGAAGATAATTAACATATTGATTTATAATTAAATGGCTATTTAAAATGACTGCTTAACATCGTTTATTTTTCTGTTGCTCCCGCCCCCCCCTATATACAAAAAATTTCACCGTGAAGTTTTTTGGGGATGACCTGCTATTATGCAAATTTATTGAGAAAATAGAGAGCATCGCATTTCAAATGCCCTCTGAATAATTCCCCAAAATTACATCATTTTTTTCTGAAATTCGGTTATATTATTAATCATGTCTTCAAGATTACGGCTCTTTTTAATTATTTCATCTATCTCTTTATCCAATATATCATCACTCAACTTTCCTTGAGCTAGGTGATATATTATCCTCGGTAAAAATGTGAGGTGTAAATCACTTATTTCCATTTTACTTGCCGGCGTATCTTCTTTTGGTTGCGAAGGTTTAAAGATTGGTTTATCTTTTCTGGGTTTCTCTAATGTAAAAACATCCTCAAAAGTATCTACATTCATGATACGTTCACCTAACCACCAATTTTCTTTTTGTATCCCATACCATTTTAATAATGTTGCTATAAATGAAGTTGATTCGTAATGTAATGGTTTCGTGGGTCTGAATAGCGTGTTCTTTTCTATCCATGGAGAAACCAAAATAGTAGGCACCCTCACGCCAAGCAAATCAAAATTAAATCCTGGATAAGTATCTCCTATATAAGGGTTATTTAAATATGGTGGTGACACATGATCATATATTCCACCATGTTCATCAAAAGTAATTACTAATAGTGTATTTTCCCAATCAGGACCTTCAATTAGCGCATTATAGATATCATTTAATGCGTGCTCTCCATGTACTAAGTCTTGAACTGGATGGTATGAATTAGACATAATCCCATTATCACAATCTAACCAAGCGGGTTCTATAAAACTAAAACTGGGTAAGTTTCCACTCTTTGCATCTGCAAAAAATTTACTCATTCCCTGAACATAATCATCTTTATTTTTATCTACTGTCTCAATATGAGATTTTAAAAAAAGATGATATGTATAGTAGAAATCAGGCCAAAGAGAATAATTATAAATCTTCCAATCTGTAATACCATTGCTCCATAATGTATCCCATATTGAGCTGCGGTGTGGACTATTAGGCCAATTAATATAAATTGAACCTGATACGAAGTTCTCCACAGCGCCAAATGATGAACCTGTCAATGAAAAAGCCCGATTAACATCCGTTGGGCCGGGTAATGAACAAAACCACTTATCAGAAATAGCATAGTTTTCAGCAAGTCCGTTTAATATGTTTAGCTGATTAGGTGTATAAGCTAACATTGTTTCCCCATTGCCATTTTCCTGAACAAAACCAGCCATAGAAGGCTTCTTTTTTTCCTTATAAAGATCCGTATGAGTTTCGCCAAAAATTTGTTTCATTACTGACTGATGATCATGGTGTGGATCATATCCAGGGACAATTAATGGAGCCTTCTTTCCGTCTTTGTATTTTCCTTGATATATAACACTTGCATTTTTATCAATATTAAAATTATTATCGCTATCGCAACCATCAAATTTCTTATTTCTATTATCACCGATAATTACAGAAGGAGCATTTTTCTCATATAACCAACCACATGCATGATCCAACGATCTATTTTCAAACATAACATAGACTATTTTTCTTATTTTATTTCTCATAAACCCAATAGTTCCTGGTGACAAATCACTATTCAACAGGCTCATGGGCATCATGGGAGAAAAACCAATATTTATAGAATTATCATTAAATACATCAAGTAAGCTAATATCGCCATTATTACTATTAATAGTACTTATATTATTAAAAAACGGCTCACCATTACCGTTGATATATGCTGGGTTTATTTTCCATACGTTAATTTTGTTATCTTTTCCAATATCAATAAGATAATCACCTATATTTATTTTTTTACTCTCTGAATTTATAAATGACAACCTAGTGTTACTACTGGCTTTTTTTCCTGCCAAATTCCACTCTAAAGAGGGATCAAATATCCAAAGTTCGTTTTTCGAGAGATCTTTGGGTATACTTAATAAATAATTCTGAAAAGGTATGATTATATGATCAACCCACGTTTTACATAATGTTTTTTGCTGTTTAACAGGTGTTCTTACTATCACATCATCACCTTGTGGATCAAATGGATAACACGAATAACCACCTGTTCTGGGAGTCCAGAATAAAAGAAAATTACCCAAAGGTATAATGTTACATCCCTCTACTATATTACGGAAGATACCAGATTTATCAGGAATTTTAGATAAAAAAGTCATTTTATAAGGATCAAATTTAACTTCAAATAATTCATATTCATGAGTTTCATAATCAGTCACAATAATATAATTACCTATCGATACTATATTATGACTACTTTTACCAACCAACCAATTAAAACTAATAAATGGCGAAGATGAGATGATACTATTTTCAACCAAATTGATATTCCACAGAGTAATCCTCCCAGTATCCTTATTCCAGTTTAAAATGAATTTAAAATTATCGTCCGATGATCTGGCCAAAGATTCTTTATTATTATCAGATTGCATATGACATTCTCCACTGTTATTAAATTCATAATGGTTTTCTATTTCAGACTCACATTTATTCTATCGAGATTTAAGCATAAAAATAACCCTCACAATGAATTGTAGACCAGATAAGTTTACCTAATTGGCTAATTATTATTTTTCTTAAAAAAACCAACATAATAGCACATTATTTTATTGATGTAGCTATCAGTTACCGCCAATCGCCGCCGTCATATGTATTTGAAGTTATCACTGTGATTCACACTCAGTTTCAAACCTGAATTTTGAGGACCAGTTTTCCTTCGTCATCTCGTTTCAACCCTGTGGTCGGGCCCTATTTAGTCATGGCATTCAATCTCTTCAATTAGGTAACTCAATCAAATAAAACAAGGTCTTAATGCCATACATTTAATTTAGAAGCGATTTCATGGATATTTTTACACGTCATTTCATAGGTGTTTTTATGAATTATCGTCTACGCTTTGAGAGCAGATGCTATTGGTATTTCAGTGATAATGATTCGCCAGAAATTATATAGTGTCATCTTAATTATATTATTAAAGCATATACTTACAACATTATAGTTATGAACGAAACAAATAGTTGTCTAAGCATTCGTGAAATTTCCACTTGATTTTTGTAGGTATTTCTTTAATAAAAATATTATTTGTTCATGACTCTTATACTATGAGAGAAAACTATGACAGAACAAGCGATCAACACAATATCTATTACCGAGTTATCTTTACCAAAAGGCGGTGGCGCGTTAAAAGGGCTAGATGCCGAGTTAAACACTGCGGGCGTCAGTGGCATGGTTGCTCTCACTGTGCCGCTACCAATTTCTTCTGGCAGAGGCTATGCGCCTTCGTTGTCCCTGCAATACAGCAGCGGACAAGGAAATAGTGAGTTTGGTGCAGGATGGCAGCTCCAACTATTAAAGATCAGCCGAAGGACGCAAAAAGGCGTTCCCAACTACGGCTCAGGGATCGATAAAACCGGGAAAATTGATCAATTTGTTGGCCCTAATGGCGAACTATTAATATCAATGGAAGAGAAAGTAAAAAAAAATACAGTTAACTCTGAAGATATTTCTGCTTCTTATAATATTACTCGCTATTGTTCCCGTTCAGAAAGTAATTTTATACGATTTGAGCATCATCAGTTAGATGATAAAGATGCAGGCCATTGGCTTATCTATTCTCCAGATGGACAAATTCATTGTTTAGGTAAAACAGAACAAGGCCGAATTTTTGACCCCGAAAATAAAAACAAAGTCGCTGTCTGGTTATTAGAAGAGTCTTTATCTTCTACCGGAGAACATATTGGCTATCATTATTTAGCCGAAGACGGCAAAGGATTACCGGAACCACTGCCAGAGTGGGAGTTAGAAAGAGAACGCAATGCACAACGTTACCTTAGTAAAGTCACTTACGGCAATTCAGAACAACATGAAACCCTTTATCTAGAATCACAGCCAGTGTTACCACAGGACGGATGGCTTTTTACCTTGGTTCTCGACTACGGAGAAAGAGGAAATAATTTAGATGAAGCGCCGCCATTTGACACACCAGAAAACGGGCAATGGTTAGTCCGACCGGATATTTTTTCTCGTTATGAATATGGTTTTGAGCTTCGCACTTATCGCCTTTGCAGACAAGTGCTTATGTATCATCATTTTCCAGATCAATTAGGTGATGAGAATGTGCTGGTAAATCGTCTGCTGCTCAAATATGAAGATAGCCCAATATTAAGCACATTGCGTAGCGTTACGATGATGGGTTATGGAGAGCTTCCTCCTCAGTCTCTCCCGCCAATAGAATTTAGTTATACGCCATTTTCTCCGGATAATAATACCGGTTGGCAATCATTTGACTTGCCGGACACAGATTTTGATGGCGTCTATCGCGGTCAAAAATTTCAACTGGTCGATTTATATAAGGATGGTGTTGCAGGGATCCTGCGTTTTGATGCGGGGGAATGGAAGTACCGCTCACCAATACGTGATGTGGCAACAGATCATCCGGACGCGGTTACCTATGCCGATTGGGAAACATTACCTTTAATTCCGGGCTTAAGGCCGGAAAATGCCTACCTGGCCGATATAAACAATGATTTTGAACTTGATTGGATTGTCACCTCTCCAGGACTGTCGGGTTTCTTTACCCATAAGAATCATGGTTGGTCAGACTTTACGCCTTTTAAGGCACTGCCACTTGAATTCTTTTCTGCCGATATTCGCTTCGTAGATATTAATAGCCGTGGTTTTAGCGATTTAGCGTTATTAGGTCCTATGTCCGTTCGTGTTTATCTCAATAATGGCAATGGATTTGAAACAGGTGTTGATGTTGCTTTGCCAGAAACTGCTATTGGCAATTGGGAACGCGATCACGCCAGTCTTGTTGCTTTCAGTGATATTGCCGGCTCCGGTCAACAGCATTGGGTACGGATTAGTGAGGAAGGGGTTAGTTTCAGCCCAAATTTAGGCCACGGTAAGTTTGGTCCTGTTGTAAAACTGAGTGGATTTAATCCGGCAACACCATTTAACCCTGAGCGCATCTATTTAGCCGATATTAATGGCTCAGGAACGACCGACCTGATTTATGCTGATTCAGATAAACTTTATTTATACCTCAACCAAGCAGGGAATTCATATAGCGAACCACATATTATTCCATTGCCGGAAGGGCTCCGCTATACAGATCTACTCAGCAAATTACTGGTCGCAGATATAAGAGGAACCGGTGTGCCCAGTTTAGTATTAAGCGTTGTTGGTGATGATGGTTATTACCACCATTGGCGTTATGATTTTACCCCGGTTAAATCCTATTTATTATCTTCTGTGAGTAATAATATGGGAGCCTATACCGAGTGGGGATATCGTAATTCTGCACAATATTGGTTAGATGAGAAAAAAGAGACGCCGGAGGCAATATCTCGTTTACCGATGCCGATATATGTCCAAGCGTATTCATATGCAAAAGATGAAATCAGCGGTAATTCATTAAGCCAATCCTATACTTATCGGCGTGGCGTTTTCGATCAGAAAGAGCGGGAATTTCGTGGATTTGGTTATATATCAATGACTGAATCAGTTATTGATTTCTACCGGAATGACTCGCCAGAAGATAAAAATACGCGGATTGATTCCTGGTATCACCTTGGTTATGAAGATGATGACAAGCATCTTATTCATTGTTGGTCAGGTGATGAAGAGGCTTTTATTCCCGCGCTAGCTCAATTGACCTATTACGATGCAGAACAACAAAAAGATGTCATTTTAGAAAATCCAGATGAAGCGACACGTAAGGGATTGTATCGCGGCTTACAAGGGATGCTGATACGTAAGGAGATATGGGATATCAATAAAGAGGTGCCACTGAGTGTAGAAATGACTCGCTTGCGTGCCAGATTAGTGCAGCCGACTATTTACGATGATGATAGCCAAGATAGCGTCGTAAAAGAGCCTGTTGTTATGCCCGTCGAGTTGGAAAAAATAAACTATGTATATGAAGGGATAGTGAGTGATCCCGTTATATCTCAACAGGTGATTATCCAACAGGAAGAATATGGTGAAGTATTGCACCGGGTGAGTATCAATTACCCACGCCGGGGTAAACCCCTAACGAATCCCTATCCACCGCTACTGCCTGAAACGGGCTGGAGCAGCAGCTATGATGAGCAACAGCAAATAGTGCATGTCTTTGAAGAGCGGTTTCAAATCGTGCATTTCAACGAACGCAATGTTTGGCGGCTAGGCGTACTTCAAGGGGAAAGACGAAATTATCTGCATCCGGACCCCATTGATATTCCGCAAGGAGAAGGATTTAGTTTTGAAACGCTGACTGAGCCAAGAGGAATATTATCAGCAAATCGTCCCCGCCAATTTGCCGGACAAACCCAAGTTCATTACGCCACCAATGTACCCGAGGCTTTAGCGCTGATTGATCATATTGACGTTGCTGAATTTGATGATGAAAGTTTGTCTGCATTCAAAGATGTTATGAGTGAAACCGAACGGGACAATCATCTGACTTCCGCCGGATATCGTAAAAGCGAACGTATCTTACCCGTACCGGGCATAGAACCTGAAACAGAAGTATGGGTCGCAAGTAATGGATATACGATATATGCAGAGAGGAGTGCATTAAAATTCTACCGGCCATTGTCTCAACAAACCACTTTACTCAGTGGGAAAATCACTTATGAATATGATCAATTTACCTGTGGCATTATAAAAACCCGTGACGCTGCCGGAAATATCACTACGGTTGAATATGATTATCGTTTTATGCAACCTTGGAAACTGACAGATTTAAATGACAATATTTTTGAAGCTAAATTCAACGCACTAGGACGCGTTATTGCCAGTAGTTTTTATGGGCAAGAAGGGGAAAAGAACAATGACGGCGCTTATATCACCAGTGGTTTTTACCCAGTGAATGATTTTGCCTTACCGGACGGTAATGTTACCGAGATGATTGAGCAAGCCCTGCAAAATAAAGAACAAATAGTTTTCCAATATAGCGGAATTGAATGGTTCAGTTGGATGGGAAATATCAGTAAAGAAAAGGCTGAAAATAGTGTTATTGATAAGGAATCAATACATGCAGCCAAGAATTTATGGGATTATTTACTCAGCCGCCAATTTATCACTTCATATGGTCATGTTTGTACCGAAGCCTATCGCTGGTTGGAAAGGCAGAAAATTTATGACTACGGAGATGTTTTACTTTCGTTATTTGATAACAAAAATTGCTTGAAAAAGAAAGATATTCATCAAATTAGGACCCATTTGAATTTATCCGGCGAAGCACTCTGGTGGCGTTTAGTTAAAGCAAGAATTATCAGTGTTCAAGGCGAGGTTCTTCTGCCTGTATCCTGCTGGCAACACGATGCTCAAAGTGATGGATGGGGAGATATAATGCGCAGTCTGTTGGAAGAGGTTTCACAAATGCCGGTGCATGAAGCCAGCTTTATGGCTGACAACTATGCTCGACCTAAACGGGAACAACGTATTCGGATTGCGGTTAGTTTTAGCGACGGTTTCGGTCGGACATTACAAACATCAGTGCTTAATGAACCTGGTTTAGCTTATTTACTTGGTCCATCAGGAGAATTAGTTTTGGACGATAAGAATAAACCAAAGCAAGGCAAATCCGAACCTCGCTGGGCTGTCAGTGGACGAACTGAATACAATAATAAAGGATTAGTTAAGTGTGTGTATCAGCCATTTTTCCTGAATGACTGGCACTATGCGTCCGATGCCAGTTTACGTATTAACCAGTACGCAGATAAATATGAATATGATGCTCTGAATAGAGAAATCAGGGTAGAAACAGCCAACCAGAAGTTACGCAGAACATCTTATTTCCCTTGGTTCAGCGTTCATGAAGATGAGAATGACACAGAAAAAGAAATGGAGGAGCTACGCAATAATATAAAGAAATAGATGACGTTATTTTTGTGCTGATTTCTCGACGTGCCAATTTACCTAATTCGGGCACGTCTTCCAGCCCTGTGGCAATTGCCACAGGGTTATTTCATGAAAGTTTTTTTAAAATAATTTATGAACAATAGAACTATGAGCCTGATATTTTAGTTGAGAAGCTGGGAACGAAGCTCCAGGAGGAGATTTTGTCTTATGTGGGGAATGAGTAGTAAGTTCACCTGTTTCTAATAGCGTTTCTACTGAGACAACGCCTTGACTATTTTTACTGATGAGAGTAAATGAAACACCCAATCCTACTTTGCTATAATTTAAAATTCTATTATCAGCCTCTTCCCCTTCAATATTGAAACCCGCCTTCCCACTATAAGCTAACGTACCCTGATCAAAATGATCTAATAAACCAATTAGCTGTTTATTTGAATGTTCAGAGGAAATACCTATTGGATCTGTAGGATTAAGGCGATTGAAAAGTGCTATATTATCACGAACTCCCTCTTTACCCGTTTTCCATGATTCACTGGGTGTGCTTGTACCCGCATGTAATGCATAGAAAGTTGAGTCTTTTACCCCGGTTATCATTGTACATCCGGTCAATGTACCACCGGTTATTAACACCGAACGATTTGACTCAAGGTCATCAAATTTGATTTTAAGCCCTGCTGCACCTTCTACCCCATTATGCAATACGATTAGGTCTGTTGTTTCACTCAACGGATTTTTCTCCCAGAATGTGCCAGCAAACCATTTGGAGCTCTTATTATACGATGTTATTTTATCACCCGGTGACGTCTCTAAAACATCACGCTTGTCGATTGATGTTAGTTCATTTTGCGGTTTCGGATCGAATTTTTCCTTACTATCGTGCCGAGCAAAACTAAAGTCTGTCACAATATCACTTTGTCCTTTGGTATAAAACGGACCTTTCCTTTTCAATTTACTTGCATCACCTTGCTTTACACCTTTTTTGGTCTTCCAGCCATCCAATATACGACCATCAATGTCCCTGTATGTGATCGGATTATTCCTCACCATACAGTACAAATTCAACCCATCCACCGTACCCG